>JBFWSI010000015.1:0-15907 GCA_050248455.1 Gammaproteobacteria bacterium
CTCGAGCATCGCGCGCTTCACCTGCATCAGCATCGCCTCGCGCGTGAGGCGCGTGGTCAGCGGCGGACGGGCGCGGATCAGGCGGGCCAGCGCCCAGGCGCGCTCGAGCAGTTGCGCCTGCGGCAGCACTTCGTTGACCACGCCGAGCTGCAGCGCCTCGCTCGCCGACAGCTGCTGCCCCGTCAACAGGAAATAGCGCGCGCGGTTCAAGCCCAGCAGCATCTGCCACACCACGTGCACCCCGTCGCCGGGCACGAGGCCGCTCGGGTAATGCGGGGCATCCTGGAACACGCTGTGCTCGGCGGCGAGCACGATGTCACAGAGCAGCGCGAGCTCGGCGTGCACCGTCGCGGGACCGTTGACGGCGGCGATCATCGGCGCCTGTATTTCGAGCAGGTTCATCAGCAGGCGCTTCGCATCGGGCAGCACGTGCTCGCCCCAGGCGCGCGCGTCGACCTTGCCGCCGCCGAGATCTTCCCTATGGATGAAGGTGTCGCCGCTGCCGGTGAGGATGACGACCCTGTTCTCCGGGTCGCTCGCGATGTCGCCGAAGCAGTAGCCCAGCTCCTGGTGCGGCGCGAAGCCCCAGATCAGATCGCTGCCAGCGCTGTGCATCGTCACCTGCAGGATGCCGTCTTCGCGGCGGAAGCGCAGGTGCTCGTACTTCGCGGCGTATTCGTCGAGGGTGTGCAGGCGCATCGTCATCGCTCCGTTGCTATGAGATCGAAGCGCTACCTTAGCATCCGTACGTCATGCGCCAGCGCATGCCCGTGTTCGCCCCGCCAGCGCCGAGGGGCAGCGCGGGCCCGCGCAGCGGTACGGGCTGGCGCATGCCGATCCCACCGCTGTAGTGCTCGAATGCGAAGTCGAACTGGAAGCTGGGGGCCATTGACCGCCGCGGCATCCCTGTCACGGCCGATCCTCGGCATCGGCATCGGCATCGTGCCCGTGCCGTTTTCTTGATCAATGTCGTCTGGCGAGGCGGTTCACGCTGGTTGGAGATTCGCAGCGTTGTAATATTTACAAAGCCAAATCAGGCAACTGTAGATGAAAACAAGAAATTGGATCAAGCCGGGGCTCACGCTCGCCTGCGCTTTCGCCGGCGCGGCGGCGCAGGCGGCGGGCGGCTATTTCGCGATGGGCTACGGCCCGACGGCGCGGCACATGGCCGGCGCGACGACGGCCTTCGCCGAGGACGCCTTCGCCGGCGCTTCGAACCCCGCGAAGTGGCTGGCGGCCGGCAACCGCGTCGACATCGGCGGCGAGTTCTTCATGCCGTTCGCACGCGTCAAGCGCACGGGCTCGAACGGCTACGACATGGCCTCCGACAGCGACAACGAGTTCTTCGTGCTGCCGGAAGGGGCCGTGAGCCGGCGGCTCAGCGATCGCCTCGCGTTCGGACTCACCCTCTATGGCAACGGCGGCCTCAATACCGAGTTCCGCGGCAACAACGGCGTGCGCGGATCGAATCTGGCCCCCACCCGCTGCAACGACAAGCCCGCGAACTTCTTCCTCGGCTGCGACAAGCTGGGCCTCGACATCCAGCAACTCGTGATCGCCCCCGGCGTCGCCTACGAAGTCGTGCCGGGCCACACGCTCGGCGTCGCGCCGCTGCTCACGGTGCAGCGCTTCGAGGCCTACGGCTTCCAGGCCTTTGCGCCGTTCTCGCAGCGGCCGACCGATCTGACGAACCGCGGCTGGGACTGGGCGCTCGGCATCGGCGTGCGCGTCGGCTGGCTCGGCGAGCTGCGACCCGGCTTCACGCTCGGCGCGGCCTGGGCCAGCCGCATCTACATGGACGAGTTCGAGCAATACGAAGGCCTCATCGCCGACGGCCAGCTCGACATCCCGGAGAACTACTCGATCGGCTTCGCATGGCGCGTGTTCCGCGATCTCACCTGGACCTTCGATTACCAGCGCATCAATTTCGGTGACGTGCCGGCCGTCGGCAACGGCGTGCTCGCGACCCTGCTCGATCCGATCGCGCATCCGCTGGGCAGCAGCACCGGCAGCGGCTTCAACTGGGAGAACCAGGACAATTTCCGCACGGCCTTCGCCTACGATTTCAGGCCGGCGTTCACCGTGCGCTTCGGCTATGCCTACGGCGCGCAGACCCAGCGCGACACGGGCCTGAACTCGGTGACGATGAACATGCTGACGCCGAACGCCGAGCACCAGGTCGCGCTGGGCTTCACCTGGCGGCCGGCCGTCGGCAACGAGTTCCACATGGGCTACAACCGCTACATCGCCGCGCCGTTCCGCGGGCCGTCGGCCACCGCGCTGCTCGGCATCGGCGGCCACGAACGCATCGAGGCCAACGTCGATTCGGTGATGGTCGGGTGGTCGTGGAAGCAGTGAGCGGGCGCCGAGGAAAATCCGCGGGCGCGCGTCCCGTTGCCGCGCCGGCGTGACGAAGCTCGTCTCTACGGTGCGGCCGGTGTCGCTTCGTGCATCGGCTCGCGCACCGCGGACCGTGCTCCCCTGATCCGCTGCCAGAACGCCGGATCGTCCTCCGCCGCGCGCGCCGCCGGCCCGATGTCGGCGGCGGCATGAACTTCCGCGAACGGCCGCTTGTCCGCGAGCAGCCCGAGCTGGTGCAGGTACATCGGTACCAGTCCCGAGGCGATGATTTCCCAGTTCGCCGGCACCGGCCTTCCGGCCGCGCGCAGGATGCGCACGACCTCGGTGGTGCAGTTCCGGAACAGCGTGTTGTAGAAGCGCGGGCGATGCGCGAGCTCGTTCATTTCGTGCACGTATTGCTCGATGAGGCTGCGCCGCATCGTCGGTGTGGTGTCGAGCCGGTAGCGGCGCACTTCCTCGCCGCGGCGATTGGTGCGTACGCGGATCACGTCGCGCTCGTCGGCAGCGATCAGGATCAACTCGTAGGAGCGCATGAAACCGGCCAGCATCGACCAGCTTTCGCTGCTTTCGCGACGCGTCTCGATCGAAAAGGCCAGCGGGTCGCGCTCGCCGAAGACGAAGCTCACGATCAGATGCGCGACGCGCGGATCGCCCCAGGTCGAGACGAACAGATCCACCGCGCTGAGCTCGCCCAGCGGAAAGCGTCGCTCTTCCCAGCGCGCCACGCAGTCTCGCCCGCTGCCCCACTCGAAGTTGCGCAAGTCCTGCACCACCAGCACGTCGTCGATCACCTGCGCGGTGGCCTGGCGCGCGTTCTCGCTCACCCATTGATGCGTGAGCGAAGGCCTGATCGATCGCCACCACCAGGTCCAGGCCGCCAGCGCGGTACCGAACAGCGCGACTGCGAGCCACGGCAGGTCGCGCAGGGCGAGGACGCAGAGCGCCGTGAACGCGAGCCAGGCCAGCGTCCAGCGCCAGGCACGGCGATCCTTGCTGAAATAGAAGTAGGCCGCGGCCGCGTGCAAGAGGCCGATCAGCGCCATCACGCCCTGCGCCGCGATCCTGACCAAGGGCACGCCGGTCATCGTCGTGCTCGAGGGCGCGGCATCGCGCGGCTCGCCTGCGCTCGGCGGCGGGATGTCGGTTCATGTACCCGACTGCGCGGGGCAGGTCCTGAGCGCTTCATGTGCATGCTGTGATGGCGGCGGCAACGCCGGCGACCAGCGAGGCTTCGTCGCCCGCTGCCGGTGCCGAAATCCGAGGCGCCACCGCTGACGATCGCGACCTCGTCCGCGAGTGTCACGCGAGCTCGCGCGCGAGCAGATAGGTGTACTGATCGATCGCGTAATCGAGGAAACGTTTCATCTGCTGTCTGCGCTCGCGCAGCACGGCCAGCACCTGATCGGGCGTGCGACCGTCCTCCAGCGCCTTCAGCACGACCGAGCTCGGCGTCCGCGTCAGCGCACCGATGTCGCGTGCGATCAGTTTCTGCACGGCCGCCGGGACATTGGTCGGGAAGCCGATGCCGGGGTCCTCGTCCAGCATGTAGGCGACGATCGCCCACAGGTAATAGCGGGTGGCTTCGTCCTCGGTGAACAGCATCAGGTTGCGCGACAGCGCGCGTATGCTGGTGCGGGCCGCGTCGTAGTGCTCGCGCTCCGCGCGCAGCTTGCGCGTCGCCTCGCGCATGGCCCGCTGCGCGGCGGCGCGATCGGGCTCTGTTGCAAGCGCTTCCAGCGACTCGTCCAGCGCCGTGAAGAGGCGGCGGTAATCGGTGTCGACTTCGAGCACGGCGCCATGCAGGTCCCGCAGCAGCTCGCGGCGCTGCGCGCGCGTGGCGCGCCGCGCGTCGAGGTAGCGGTTGAGCAGTTCGACGATGCGCTGCGCACCGGCGCTGAGCAGGGAAGCCGTCTCGATCATGGCGGCAGTCTACGCCGCGACGGGCCGGCGCGTGCAGGCGCCGGTTCCCGCGCTCCCGGCGCAAGGCCGGTGGGTATCCCCGATTGGGTCAGGCGGGCGAAGCTTGCAGTGCGGGCGGTTCGCCGCCGCGTCGCGCGGCTGTCCGCCAGGGAAGGCTGCATGAGCGCGAGTCCTACAGCGGCTGGCGGCTAGGAACTCTGCAAAGGCCATGGATGGCTGCCCTAGGTCTTTTCGAGCCGAATTTCTGTGAAGCAGGCACGCAAGTGACGCGCGTGCGAACGCCGATGCGCATTGTCCGCTGGCATGCACGCGGTTACGCTCACCGTCACGCTCGCCATCGCTACACGATGCGAACCTGCTCTGGGTACCAACGATAACAACGCCGCGACAGGCGGCAATCCCCTGGAGGAAGCAGGCATGGAGTCCTTTCGCCGGTCGTTTTTCGGCTCGCGCACGCTGTGCGCGGCTGCGCTGACGATTTTCGCCGCCGGCCCCGCAGCGGCCCTGACCTGGAACGGCGTCAACGGCAGCTGGACGGACGGCGGCAACTGGACGCCGCCGGGCCCGCCGGGCGCGACGGACGTCGCGACCATCAACGCCGGCACCGCACAGCTCGACTCCAATACCAGCATCCTCGGCCTGACCCAAGGCGGCGGCACGATCGCCGGCACGGGCACGCTGATCGTCACGGGCGACTCGACGTGGTCGACGGGCACGCACAGCGGCACCGGCACCTCGCAGTTCGACGGCGCGCTGGCGCTGAGCGGCGCCGGTCTCAAGGTGCTACTCGGCGGCCGCACGGTGAACCTCAACGGCACCACGACCTGGTCCGGCAACACGGCCGCGAACAATGGTGCAATCCGCTTCTGGAACGGCGGCACACTGAACAACAACGGTACCTTCAACGACGCGAACGCGTTCGCGTCGTTCATCGAGCACAACGTCGGCAGCCCGCACAATTTCAACAACGTCGGCACCTACAACAAGCAGTCGAACACGGTGACGACGGTCGATTTAGGCGTCGCGTTCAACAACAGCGGCACCGTGAACGTGAACGCCGGCACCTTCCTGGTCAACGGCGGCGGCACCAGCAGCGGCCTGTTCCAGATCGCGGCCGGCGCCGTGCTGGAATTCCGCAACGGCAGCAGCATGCTCGACGAGGCGACGACCAGCGGTGACGGTCTTCTGCTGATCAGCTCCGACAACGTCGGCGCCGATGCGACGGTCGCCGTGAACGGCGGCACGCACACGGCGGCGGTCGTGTTCAGCGGCAGCACGCTGACCGGCAGCGATCACACGTTCGAAGGCGCTTTTACGTGGAGCGGCGGCACGCTGTCCGGTGCCGCGAGCACGACGGTCACCGACGCAACGCTGTCGGGCCCCGGTCTCAAGACCCTGTTGGGCGGCCGGATCCTGAACCTGAACGGGACGACGACCTGGTCCGGCAACACCGCGGCCAACAACGGCGCGATCCGCTTCTGGAACGGGGGGACGATCAACAACAACGGTACGTTCAACGACGCAAACGCGTTTGCGTCGTTCATCGAGCACACCGTCGGCGGTCCGCACAACTACAACCACCTCGGCACCTACAACAAGCAGTCGAACACAGTGACGACCGCGGACATCGGCGTCGCCTTCAACAACAGCGGCACCGTGAACTTCAATGCCTGCACCTTGATGCTCGCCGGCGGCACCAGCACCGGGCTGTTCCAGCTCGCGGCCGGCGCTGCGCTCGAGTTCCGCAACGGCAGCAGCACGCTGGACAATGCGACGACGAGCGGCCTCGGCACCTTGATCGTCAGCACCGACAACGTCGGCGCCGATGCCACCCTGACCGTGAACGGCGGCACGCACACCTCGGCGGTGCTGATCAGCGGCAGCACGCTGGCCGGCAGCAATCACAGCTTCCAAGGGCCGGTCACGTGGACCGGTGGTACGATTTCGGGCGCCGCGAGCACGACGTTTACCGGCGATGTCGAAATCTCGGGTGCGAACACGAAGACGCTGCTCGGCGGCCGCGTGCTGAACCTGGACGGCACGACGACCTGGTCCGGCAACACCGCGGCCGGCAACGGCGCGATCCGCTTCTGGAACGGCGGCACGCTGAACAACAACGGCACCTTCAACGACGAGAACTCCTTCGACTCGGCGTTCGCGCGCTTCGCCGGTGGACCGCATGCGATCAACAACGTCGGCACCTACAACAAGCAGGGCAATACGGTGACGACGGTCGATACCTTCATCACCTTCAACAACACCGACACCGGCGAGATCAACGTGAACGCCGGGACGCTGCGCTTGAGCACCGCCTTCGATAACCTGGGGACGATCACGACCGCCGACGGCGCGACCTTCGCCGGGCTGCACGCGAGCGATCTGCAGAACCATGGCATCCTGCAGGGCACGGGCACCTACGATCCGGCGGCGAATCGTGCAGTCGTCAACGCGGGTGAGGTGCGGGCAGGTCGCGCCGGCGAGACCGGCGCGCTCGCCATTGCCGGCCACTACACGCAGACCGCGGCGGGCACGATGGCCTTCGATCTCGCCGGCCTGCTCGACATCGACACCGTCGACGTCGCCGGCAACCTCGTTCTCGCCGGCACGCTGCAGGTGTCCAGCGTCGGCGGCTACAACCCGCAGGACGGCGATCGCTACACGATCGTCACCTTCGACGACGGCGTCGCCGACGCGAGCGATCGGACGGGCGTCTTCGGCAATCTGGTCTGGCTCGGCTTCGATCCGCGCGTGAGCTTCGCGGTCGAATACCTCGATCATTCGATCGTGCTGACCACCGCCGTCGCCCCGGTGCCGCTGCCCGCCGCCGGCTGGCTGTTCGGCGCCGGCCTGCTCGGCCTGGCACGCCGCGTTCGAGCGCGCTCGTAGGACGCGGCAAAGTCCGGCACGAAGTTCGTAGTCCGGATGCGCCAAATCAATCTATATAGCTGAGCATAAATACGCTCCACTGCGTATCGTTTACCGTCATTCCCGCGCAAGCGGGAATCCACGCCTGACGAGGAGGCCTCAGTCGGGCGATTCTTCATTCTGCGCTGGACGCCGAGGGACTGCGTGGATGCCCGCTTGCGCGGGCATGACGAAGGAAGCTTCGACGTAGGCGGCCGCCATCGAACAGCCAGTGGAGCGTAGTTGCGCTCTGCTATATAGCCACGGAGAAGAAGAAAAAACGTGGGTTGCCGTGAAGAAAGAGGCATCGCGGTTGTCGTAGCCCGGGTGGAGCGCGTAGCGCGGAACCCGGGGTCGGCCGCTGTCGAGGCGCCGATCCCGGATTTCGCTACGCTCCTTCCGGGCTACAAGAGAATTTCTTCGTAGCCCGGAAATCCGGGATCCTCGCTCCCCGGGGCCGGGGTGTTCACCCGTCACTTCCCTCCCGACCAGACGCCACCACCTCGACTTCCGCCACGATCGAATTCGCGATGTAGCACTCCTCGTGCGCGGCGTGGTGCAACGCGTCGAGCTGCGCGCGATCGGGTGCACGCTCGCCGCCGAAGACGATCGCGGGATGCAGCACGATGCGCGTGATGGCGTACTTGCCTCGCGCATTCTTCTCCATGAATCCTTCCGCATCGTCGGCGTAGCGTTCGACGACGAAACCCTGCTTCGATGCGAGGTGGACGAAGGTCAGCATGTGGCAGCTCGACGCCGCGGCGACCAGGGCTTCCTCGGGATCGACGGCTTCGCGGCTCGAGAACGGCAGCGGCACGACCTGCGGCGAGGCCGAGGCCGCGACGCTGATGCCGCCGTCGAAAAGCCAGCGGTGGACACGGCTGTAGCGGCCGCGCGCGAAATCGCCGTCGTCGCGCTGCCATTCGATGCGGGCGGTGTAGCGATGCATGTCGGTTCGAGCCTCGTCGTTCAGCGCGTCGCTTCCGCGCGCAGGGCGCCCGGTGTGGCGCCGAGATGGGCGCGGAACACGCGCGTCATGTGGGCCTGATCGGCGAAGCCGCAGTCGCTCGCGATCTCCTTCAGCGCCCGGCGCGGATCGGCGAGCAGCCGGCGGGCGCGCTCGACGCGTCGCGCCATCACCCAGGCGTGCGGCGCGCAACCGAAGCTCGCGCGGAAGCGGCGCGTGAAGCTCGCCAACCCGAGCCCGGTGATGCTCGCGAGCGTCTGCAGCGCCAGCGCCGCGTCGAGATGCGCATCGACGTAATCGACGACGCGCGAGCGCTGGAGCGCGCTCAGGCAGCCCGGATCCTCGCGCAGCTCGACCCGCAGCTCGGCGTAGTTGCGCAGCAGGTGCAGCGACAGCTGGGTCGCGATCGCCTCGGCGTAGAGCTTGCCGCCGAAGGACTGGCTCTCCGCTTCGCGCTGGATCGCCTCGACGCCCGCGGTGAGCACGGGATCCTCGACGTTGAGCACGTCGTTCAGGCGCACGTTCGCGATCTGGTTGTCGAGCGCCTCCGACGCGAGTCGCGACAGGAGATCCTCGGTCAGATAGACGTGGAAGACGTCGATGTGCTCGCTCCAGTTCCAGTTCGAGCGCTGCGCGCGCGTCAGCAGCGAGATGCTGCCCGGCACGCAGCGCGTCTGCGTCCACGCGCCGTCGAAGCGGCGCTCCATCGGCGTCAGCCCGCGGCGATAGGACACGATCATGTAATCGCGCATCGGCGGGATGTAGACGTCCTGGCCGAGGTAGCGATAGCCGCGCATCGCCACGCCGCGCCAGTTCAGCGCGTCGCTGGCGCAGATCACCTGGCCGGGCACCCAGTCGGGCAGTTCGGTCGGCGTGATGAGTCGGCCCATGCGGAATGTCCTCGCCGGCGGGCACGCGCGACCGCCCGGCGGATCCGGGTGTCGAGCATTGGAGAAAAAAGCGCGTGCGGCTGGAATCTAGGCAGGCGTGGCGCGTGTGTCAATTCATGCGCCGGGGAAGGAAATGCCGGTACGGCATCGACCGATGCCGTACCGGCCACGGGCGAGCGCGAGGCGACGCGCGCCCCGCGCCGCGTCTCACTGCATCTCGAAGCCGGCGTACTGCTCGGCGGCGAGCTCGTCGCATTTGCGGCGGTACTGGCCGACGCCGCCGATGTACGACAACAGGCGCCGCGGCTTGCCCTCGACGTTCGAGCCCATGTACCAGGAGTTCGTCTTCGTCACCAAGGTCGCGTTCGCGATTTCGTCGTGGTGTGCGACCCAGCGATCCTCGAGCGCCTTGCTCGCTTCGGCGACGTGCTTGCCCTGCTTGCGCAGGTGGGCGATGAACGCCGTGATCCATTCGGTCTGCTGCTGCAGGCAGGTCGTCATATTGCACAGCGCCGCCGACGGCGCGAGCGGCGCCCCGGTCGTGAACAGGTTCGGATAGCCGTGGACCTGCAGGCCGTAGGTGGTGCGGATGTCGCGACTCCAGTCGTCCTTCAGCGAGCGGCCGCCGCGGCCGCGCACGTCGATGCGCGTCAGCGCGCCCGAGCCCGCGTCGAAACCCGTCGCGAGGATCAGCACGTCGAGCTCGTGCACCGTGCCGTCGGCGAGCCTGAGGCCTTCCGGCAGCACGCGCTCGATCGGATTGTCCTTCACGCTCACCGCCCGCACGTTCGGCCGGTGATAGACCTCGAGATAGTTGCTCTCGAGCGGCACGCGATGCGTGCCGAAACCGTAGTCGGTCGGGATCAGCAGCGCGCAGAGCTCGGGGTCCTTCAGGCGCTCGCGCATCTTCTCGCGCACGAACTCGGACACTTCCTCGCTGACTTGCGGGTCGACGAACATCTCGGGGCAGGTCGCGAGCCACAGCTTCAGCGAGCCCCAGGCCCAGTTGTCCTCCATGCGCTGCCGCCGCTCGGCCAGCGTCAGGTCCTTCCACGCAACGGCAGGGAAATCGAACTCGAAGCCGCTGAAGGTGTGCGGCAAGGTGTTCTTCAGCTCCTCGAAGCGCGCCTTGTAGGCCGCCGCTTCCTGCGGCCCGTACGACGGGTTCACCATCGGGCTGATGTACTGCGGCGTGCGCACGAACACGGTGAGCTGCTTCGTGCGCGGCGCGATGGTCTGGATCACCTGGATGCCCGTCGCGCCGATGCCGACGACGCCGACGCGCTGGTTCGAGAAGTCGAGCGTCTCCTTCGGCCAGCGGCCGGTGTGGAACAGCCGGCCCTTGAAGCTGTCCTGTCCTTCGAACATGTGCTCGAGCGGCGCCGACAGCATGCCGCAGCAGGCGACGACGAACTGCGCGTCGATGACCTGGCCCCGATCCGTCGTCAGCGTCCAGCGGCCCGTCGTCTCGTCGTAGTGCGCGGACTTGATCGTGGTCTCGAACTGGAAGTCCTTGCGCAGATCGAGGCGATCGGCGACGTAGTTCATCCAGCGCTCGATTTCCGGCTGGCCGGGGAAGCGCTCGCTCCAGCTCCAGTCCTTGTAGAGATCCTCGTCGAACAGATACTGGTAGATGTAGCACTCGGAGTCGAATTTCGCGCCGGGGTAGCGGTTCCAGTACCAGGTCCCGCCGACGCCCGAGGCCGTGTCGAAACCCTTCACCGAGAGCCCCAGCTGACGCAGCTGGTACACCTGGTACAGGCCGGCAACGCCGGCGCCAATCACGGCGGCGTCGAGTTTCAGCGGTGCAGGGGCGCCGCGGGCGCCCGTCTTCGTGTCGGTCATGATGTCAGCTCCTCGCGTCAGTCTTGCGCCGCCCGCGTCGGGCCACCACGGCCGTCACGGGCTGTTCGTCCGCCGATTCTTGGGGCGCGGCGGTTCCCGGTCTAGTACGAAACGATCACCGCCTTGAACGCCACGCCACCCGGGATCTTCGCCGCGGATATGCCGGCTGAATCTATATAGCCAAGCGTAAATCCACTCCACTGGCGTTTCGATAGCGTATGCCCGTGTGGGAACCTCCGACGTCATGCCCGCGCCAGCGGGCATCCACGCACTCCTCCGGCGTCCGGCGCGGAAAAGTAAGGATCGCCCGCCGAAGGCCTCCTCGTCCGGCGCGGATTCCCGCTGGCGCGGGAATGACGGTAAACAGCACGCAGTGGAGCGCATTTACGCTCAGCTAGATAGCCACGGAGGGCGCGGAGGAAGGGATTGATGGGTCTGCGCCTCCGCTACTTCGGCGCGACCATTGGCGCGGGCATCACGGAAGCTTTCCATCAATCCCATTCTTCCTTCGTGCCCTCCGTGTCCTCCGCGGCTAGATTAACAGGGCGTTTCAGCCCCCCAAAGCCGGCCACGGAGCCATGTTCAGCAGTCCGGCACGTTGACGGCGAGGCCGCCGGTCGAGGTTTCCTTGTAGCGCGACTGCATGTCGAGGCCGGTCTGCTTCATCGTGCGGATCACGGAGTCGAGCGAGACCTGGTGCGTGCCGTCGCCATGCAGCACGGCGAGGCGCGCCGCGTTGACGGCCTTGACCGCGCCCATCGTATTGCGCTCGATGCAGGGGATCTGCACGAGGCCCTTGATCGGATCGCAGGTGAGCCCGAGGTTATGCTCCATGCCGATCTCAGCGGCGTTCTCGATCTGCGCATTGCTGCCGCCGAGCACCGCGGCGAGGCCGGCGGCGGCCATCGAGCACGCGACGCCGACTTCGCCCTGGCAGCCCATCTCGGCCGCGGACAGCGAGGCGTTGCGCTTGTAGAGCATGCCGATCGCCCCGGCCGTCAGCAGGAAGCGGCGCACCAGCGCGCGCTCGTTCTTCACGAACACCGTGCAGTACTTCAACACCGCCGGCACGATGCCGGCCGCGCCGTTGGTCGGTGCCGTGACGACGCGGCCGCCGGCCGCGTTCTCCTCGTTGACCGCCAGCGCCCACACGTTCAGCCAGTCGAGAGCCGCGAGGTGCGCCTCGCCCGGCGCCGACGACAGACGCCGGTACATGTCCGCTGCGCGACGCTTCACCTTGAGCCCGCCCGGCAGCACGCCGTCGGTGACGAGGCCGCGCGCGATGCAGGCGTCCATCGCCGCCCAGATCGCATCGAGCTTCGCCTCGGTGTCGGCCGCGGGCCGGAACGCGCCCTCGTTCGCCATCACGAGCTCGGCGATCGCGAGACCGTGGCGCGCGCCCAGCGCGAGCAGCTCTGCCGCCGAAGTGAAGGGGTAGGGCAGCTCGGGGCCGTCCGTCGCCGCTGCGGGCATCGCCTGCGTCTCGGCCTCGGAGACGACGAAGCCGCCGCCGACGGAGTACCAGGTTTCGGCCAGCAGCAACGTGCCGTCCGCGGCGTAGCCGCGGAAACGCATGCCGTTCGGATGGAAGGGCAGCGTCTCGTCGCGCCGCCATTCGAGATCCGGGGGCGCGAACGGCACGCATGTACCGTCCGCCAGGCGCAGCGCGTGCTCGCCTTCGTAGCGCGCGACGATCTCGTCGATGCGTTGCGGCGTGATCTCGTCGGGCCGCTCGCCCGACAGGCCGAGCAGCACGGCGCGATCGGTCGCATGTCCCTTGCCCGTCCACGCCAGCGAGCCGTAGAGCGCGACCTCGATGCGCGCGATCGGCGCGCCGCCAGCGCATGCCAGGAGATGGCCGACGAAGCGTCCGCCCGCGATCATCGGCCCCACCGTGTGCGAGCTCGAGGGGCCGATGCCGATCTTGAACAGATCGAGAACGGACAGCTTCATGGGTTCACACCGTCTGCAGGTACCAGTCGTAGTCCTGGTTGCTGATTTCCGCGAGATAGCGCTGCGACTCGGTGCGCTTCACCGCCGAATAGACCTCGACGAAACGCTTGCCGAAATAGTCCTTCGCGAGCGGCGACTGCGCGTAGCGCTCGATCGCCATCGGCCAGTGCACGGGCAGCGGCGGCGCATCGGTGACCTGGTAGCCGTCGCCGGCCACCGGCATGCCGGGATCGATCTCGCGATCGATGCCGTGATCGACGCCGGCGAGCACCGCGGCCGCCGCGAGATAGCAGTTCGCATCCGCGCCGCAGATCCGGTGCTCGACGTGGCGCGTCGCGGCCGCGCCGGTCGGGATGCGCATCGATACGGTGCGGTTGTTGATGCCCCAGGTCGGGAACAGCGGCGCATAGCTGTTCGACGTGAAGCGGCGATAGGAGTTCGCGTGCGGTGCGAACAGCGCCATCATGTCGGCGGCCGTCTCGGCCATGCCGCCGATCGCATAGCGCAGCGCCGGCGTGCCGGCGGGGTCTTCGTCCGCGAACACGTTGCGGCCGGCGCGATCGGTCAGGCTCAGGTGCAGGTGCGTGCCCGAGCCGGCGTGGCCGCCGAAGGGCTTCGCCATGAAGCAGGCGAGATAGCCGTGCCTGGCCGCGACGCCCTTGACCAGGCGCCGATACAGCGTCGCTTCGTCGAGCGCACGGATCGCCTCCGCGCGATGCGTCAGCGTGATTTCGAGCTGGCCGGGGCCGAACTCCGAGATCGCCGTTTCCGCCGGCAGCTTCTGCACGTCGCAGGCGCGGTAGATGTCGTCGAAGAAAGGCCCCAGCGCCTCGACCTCGTCGATGCTGTAGACGTGCGGGTGCGCGCCGCGCGGCGCAATGGGCACCGGCGGCCGCTGCGCGAGGCTCGCGGCGTCGAGCAGGTAGAACTCGAGCTCGACCGCCATCACGGGATTGAGGTCGTTCTTCTTCAGCCGCTCGATCACGCGGATCGCGGCGAGGCGCGGATCGGCCGCCGCCGACGGCATGCCGAGCTCGGGATCGAGCATCACGAGCACCTGCGCCGTCGGCGCCGCGAGCCACGGGCTGCGCAGCAAGGTGCCCGGCACCGGGAAGGCGAGGCAGTCCATGTCGCCGACCTCCCACAGCAGGCCCGTGTTCTCCGCGTCGTCGCCGTCCAGGGTCAACGCCGCGATCGAGCTCGGCAGCGGGCGGCCGCACTCGTACAGCGCCGTCAGCTCGTGCGGCCGCAGGGATTTGCCGCGCAGCACGCCGTTGTGATCGACGAGCATCATCTGGACGTGGCGGATGTCGGGGTTCTTGGCCAGAAACTCGCGGGCTTCGTCTGGCGACGCGCGGTGATCAGTCATCGAAATGCTCCGGATGTCGGGTGAGCTCGGCTCGGAGAGCCGACGGGAATCGAGGTCGTCGCGGGCTCAGCGCTGCGGCGGCGGCTGGGCGAAAGCCGCATGCGCCGGCGTGCCGGCCTCGGTGAGGCAGGCGTCGACGGCGTCGGCGAGCGCGACGACGGCGTCGAGGCTCGTCGCCGGGCTCGTCAGCATCATGTTGTGGAACGGCGTGATCACGAGCCCGCGGTTCAGCAGGTAGAGGTGCAGCAGGCGCTCGACCGCCGGCTGCGCCGCGGCTTCCGCTTCGACGGCCGTGCGCGGCGGGCGTGCCGTGCACTGGAACTCGCAGCGCGCGCCGATCTGCGTCACGCACCAGTCGAGCTCGTGGCGCGCGAACACGGCGCGCAGCGCATCGGCGAGCCGCGCGGCGAGCAGCGTCATCCGCGCGTAGGCGTCCTCGGTCATCACGTGCTCGAGGGTCGCGCGCAGCGCGGCCAGCTGCAGCGGGTTCGCCGACAGCGTCGTGCCGATCCCGGTGCGGCCCGCGGGCGCCGCCCGCCAGGCCGCGTGCATCGCGTCGGCGAGCGCGGCGCTGACGCCGTAGACCGCGCAGGGCAGCCCGCCCGCGATCGCCTTGCCGATCACCAGCGCGTCCGGCTCGAGACCGTGGGCATGCGTGTAGCCGCCCGGTCCGCTCGACAGCGTGTGCGTCTCGTCGAGCACGAGCAGCGTGCCGTGGCGGCGCGTCAGCGCTCGCAGCGCCGCGTGGAAACCCGGCTCGGGCAGCACCATGCCGAGGTTCGTCAGCGCCGGCTCGCACAGCACGGCGGCGACCTCTCCGTCGGCGAGCGCGGCGGCCAGCGCGTCGAGGTCGTTGAAGGGCACGGCGCGCGTCGTCGCCGTCACGTCCTGCACCTGCCCGAGCAGGCCCGGCGCCGCGCGCGTCGCGCCGTCGACGAGGCGCGCGAAAGTATCGTCGACCGCGCCGTGATAGCAGCCGTCGAAGACGACGATGTGCCGGCGGCCCGTCGCCGCGCGCACCCAGCGCAGCAGGAAGCGGTTCGCGTCCGAGGCCGTCGTCGCGATCTGCCACAGCGGCAGGCCGAAGCGCCGCGCGAGCGCGTCGCCGACCCAGGCGGCGTCCGCGCTCGGCAGCATCGTCGTGAGCCCGCGCGCGGCCTGCGCCGCGAGCGCGGCGGCGACGGGCGGCGGGCTGTGGCCGAACATCGCCCCCGTATCGCCGAGACAGAAATCCGCGTAGCGATGGCCGTCGACGTCGGTCAAGCTCGCGCCTTCCGCCTCGCGCACGAACAGCGGAAACGGCAGCGGCCAGTCGCGCATCCAGTGCAGCGGCGCACCGGCGAACCAGTGCGCGCCGGCGAGCTCGCCCAGCCGCGCCGATGCGGGATTCGCCGCGACGTAGCGCGCCGCCTCGCGCGCGTGGAGCGCATCGAGGTGGGCGGCGGAAAAGTCCCGGACGGGGTTCAGGAGGGCGGCGGACGACATGGCAGCATGATAATGCGTGGCCCCGGGCTTGGGGCTGCCGGCGCGCCACGCGGTCGCGGACGACGGGCGGCCTGCTAGGATGCGGCGATGAACCGCCTGTCTCCGAGCACGCCCGCCGCCGACGGCTACGCGATGCCGGCCGAGTGGGCGCCGCAGCGGCAGATCTGGATGGCCTGGCCCGAGCGGCCCGACAACTGGCGTCTCGACGCCGTG
>JBFWSI010000016.1:0-15880 GCA_050248455.1 Gammaproteobacteria bacterium
GAACAATCCATCTCTTCTCCGTGTTCTCTGTGTTCCCCGCGGCTATATGGTTGAGCGCAAATACGCTCCCCCGCGTGTTGTTTACCGTCATTCCCGCGCCAGCGGGAATCCACGCCGGACGAGGAGCTTTCCGCCGGGCGATTCTTCTTTTTCCGTGCCGGACGCCGGGGGAGTGCGTGGACGCCCGCTGGCGCGGGCATGACGTCGGAGGTTTCTACACGGGCATGCGCTATCGAACAGCCAGTGGAGTGGATTTACGCTCAGCTATCTAGATCAATCGGCATTTCAGAGCGCACGGAGCCCGGATTCGCTGCGCTCATCCGGGCTACGAAGATGTCTTCAGGGCGCCGCGGCCTCAATGCGCCGCCGCGTTCTGCGCGCGATGATCGGCGATCAGGGCCGTGAGCAGGCGGTCCAGCGCGGACAGGGGCTTGTCGAACTCGTCCGATTTCATCGTGCCGCTCTCGCCGTCCGTCCACACCACCTGCGACACGAAGCCGCCGGCCGGGTTGCCGAGGGGGATCTTCTGGCGCAGCTCGAGCTTCAGGCCGTAGTAGTAGAGACCGTAGCCGTCCTTGTTGGTGACGAGGCGGATGCGCAGCTTGCCGGCGTTCGGGGCGGTCAGCGCCTGTGCGAGCGGCACCACTTCGATGCCGGACGCCGCCAGGCGCTCGCGCGCGCGCTGCTCGACGAGGCCGGGCGTGAAGCCGAGCGCGACGAGATCCTGCGGAATGTCCTCGGCGACGGCCGCGACCTGCGTCATGCCGTTCAGGGTCATGTAGGAGAACTCGGGCTGTCCCGCATGCGCGCGCACGGCGGCGATGACCGTCAGCAGCGCGAGCAGGATGAAGAGGAGCGATCGACGCATCGGCTGGCTTCCCTCAGGCGGGTGTCGCGCGCGGACGGGCGCGCACGAATTGCAGGACGAGCACGAGCAGGAGGGCCGAGAAACAGATCACTGACCATTCGGCGATGGAAAGGCCCATGAAAGTCCAGTCGACCTTCGCGCAGTCGCCGGTGCCGCGCAGCGTGCGCTTCAGGACCTCGAACGGCGCATACATCTCGAGCATGAACGCGAGCCCCGGACCGCACTCGGGCACCTGCTCCGCGGGCAGGTGCTGCAGCCAGGTCTGGCGCGCGGCAACGCCGAGCCCGATCAGCACCGGCAGCGCGAGCAGCGCCGAATAGACGCGCTGGCCGAGTCGGCCTGGCCCGTGCAGCGCGGCGACGGTGGCGATCGCGACGACCGCCATGTAGCACACGCGCTGGAGGATGCACATCGGACAGGGCTCGAGCCCGTCGTGGAACTGGAGGTAATAACCGACGCCGAGCAGCGCGGCGCAGGCCAGCGCCATCGCGGCGAAAGCAAGGCGGGTACCGAGCAGATCGAGCATGCGAGCGTCCGTCGTCGGGTTGGGTTCTCGGGCCGCCGGCATTCTAGCAGCCCGTCCGTGCCGCAGATTGAATTGAATTCAAATAGCCGAGCGCAAATGCACTCCATTGGTTGTTAGATAGCGGATGCCCATGGAGGAAGCTCCTTCGTCATGCCCGCACCAGCGGGCATCCGCGCACTGCCCCGGCGTCCAGCTCAGAAAAAGAATCGCCCGACGGAGACCTCCTCGTCAGGCGTGGATTCCCGCTGGCGCGGGAATGACGGTAAATGAACGCACAGCGGAGTGCATTTGCGCTCGGGCTATTCAGCCACGGATGACCCGGAGGGAAAATTTGATTGGCGCGGTGTCGCCGCGGCGCCGGCTTTCAGTCGAGCGACGGCGTTTCGGACCCTTCCTCCCGATTCCATTTCTTCTCCGTGTTCCGTGCCCTCCGTGGCTAGATTCCCACTGCCGCATGGTCCGGCGACGCCACGGCCACGAAGTCCGTGATCCGCCGTTCCAGCCAGCCGTCTTCGGTGGCGACGAAGCCGACGTGGCCGCCGCGCTCGACGAGTTCGAGCATGACGGGCGCGCCGAGTTCCGGTGCGCTCGGGATGCCGCGCGGATCGAGGAAGGGGTCGTCCTCGGCGTGGACGATCAGCGTCGGCACGGCGATGTCGCGCAGGAACGGGCGGCTGCTCGAACGCGCGTAGTAGTCGTCGGCGCTCGCGAAGCCGTGCAGCGGCGCCGTCACGCGCTCGTCGAAGCTGCGGAAATCGCGCCAGCGCGCGAGCTCGGTGAGCTCGATGGGCGCGGCGATCCGGGCGAACTTGCGTCGCGCCTTGGCCTGTAGGCTGGTCACGAGCCGGCGCTGGTAGATGCGCGCGAAGCCGCGATTCAGCGTGTCGGCGGCGAGCGCGAGATCGAAGGGCACGGACACCGCGCAGGCGGCCGCGACGTCCGCGTCCGCGCCGCGCTCGCCGAGATACTTGAGCAGCACGTTGCCGCCCAGCGAGTAGCCGACGACCGCGAGCGCCGGCGCGCGGCGTCGAAGCAGGGCGAGGACGTGGGCGAGATCGCCGGTGTCGCCCGAGTGGTAGTGGCGCGGCAGGCGGTTCGGCTCGCCGCTGCAGCCGCGGAAGTGCAGCAGCACGCCGTGCCAGCCGCGCGCGGCGATCGCATGCATCAGCGCCCGCGCGTACGGCGACTGCAGATCGCCCTCGAGGCCGTGGAGCACGAGCACGGCCGGCGCCGCGTCCGCGCCGAGGTGGGCGAGATCGACGAAGTCGCCGTCGGGCAGCTCGATGCGCTCGCGGCGCGCGACGACCGGCGGCACGCGCCGGCACAGGGCCGCCCACAGCGTCTGCGTGTGGCCGTCCGGCAGCCACCACACCGGCGCATACGAGCCGGGCCTCGCGACGCGGCCGTGCGGGCGGGGCGCGTCGCTCAAGCGCCGCGGTTCACACGTCGGGCGTGACGCGCGGGCCCTGCGCGTCGCGCAGACGGAGCGGCGCGTCGGTGGCATCGAAGTCGAGCACCGTCAGCAGCGTGCAGGTCCCGTCGGCATGCGGCGCGACGCGCAGCACTTCGCCGACGCGCGCGCTCGCACCGTCGCGATAAATCTTGTCGCCGACCGCCGCGGGCCCGTCGCTGCGCGCGCGGTGCAGCCCGCTCTTGAGCTGGCCGCGATATTTCAGCCGCGCGATCACTTCCTGGCCCGGATAACAGCCCTTGTCGAAGTGCAGGCCCTGCAGGCGTTCCAGATCGAGCTCCTGCGGCAGGAAGCGCTCGGCGAGCGGCGCGACGATGCGCGGGCGCAGGGCTTCGATCTCGAATGCCTCCCAGCGCGCTTCATCGATGACGGGCGCATCGATGCCGTCCCACAGCGCCGCGACCGCATCCTGCGGACCGAGCGCGTAGGCGAGCGCAGGATCCGCGCCGATGCGCCACAGCCAGGCCTCACCCGCCCGTTCCGCCGCGCCGATCGCGGCCAAGCTCGCCGGCACCGCGCTGCCGGCGAGACCGATCACGCGCCAGTGCGCGCTGGCATCCTCGACGAGGACCTTCGCGCGCAACACGTACATGCGCAGGCGCTTCACGAGCGCCGGCAGCTCGCTCGCGGGCGCGAGCAGCAGCCAACCTTCGTCCCCGACGTTCAGCAGCTCGAGCAGGAACAGCACGCGGCCCTTCGGACTGCACCACGCGGCGACCCCGCCGTGGCCGGGCGCGAGGCGCTGCAGATTGGCGGTGAACTGCCCGTGCAGGAAATCGCGCGCGTCGGCACCGGATATGCGCAGCACGCCGAGTGCCGAGAGCCGCGCCTTCGCGCCCGGGGCCTCGTCAGTCACGGTGGCAGGGCGCGGATCCATGATCGTTCAGACGGAACGGCCGTTCAGCCGCGCGATCAGCCGCCGGAACTCCTCGCTCGGCGGCAGGCTCCGGCCCAGCAGCCAGTCGTAGAGGTCGAGATCGTTCTGATCGAGCAGGCGCTCGAAGGCGCCGAGCTCCTCTGCGGGCAACGTGTCGAAGCCCTGCTCGAGGAAACGGCCGAAGACGAGATCGAGCTCGCGGAGGCCGCGACGGCAGCGCCACTGCATCCGCTTCGTCACGGCCACGGCGCGCGGCGCCTACAGCGTGCGCGCCACCATCATCTTCTTGATCTCTGCGATCGCCTTCGCGGGATTGAGTCCCTTCGGACAGGTCTTCGCGCAGTTCATGATGGTGTGGCAGCGGTAGAGGCGGAAGGGATCCTCGAGGTTGTCGAGGCGCTCACCGGTGGCCTCGTCACGGCTGTCCGCGAGCCAGCGATAGGCCTGCAGCAGGATCGCGGGGCCGAGATAGCGATCGCCGTTCCACCAGTAGCTCGGGCAGCTCGTCGAGCAGCAGGCGCACAGGATGCATTCGTAGAGGCCGTCGAGCTTCTCGCGATCCTCCACCGACTGCAGGCGCTCGCGGTCCGGTGCCGGCGTGTCGGTCTGCAGCCAGGGCTTGATCGAGGCGTACTGCGCGTAGAAGTGCCGCAGATCCGGCACCAGATCCTTTTGCACCTCCATGTGCGGCAGCGGATAGATCTTGACGTCGCCGTGCACCGAATCGATCGCCTTGGTGCAGGCCAGCGTGTTGGTGCCGTCGATGTTCATCGCGCAGGATCCGCAGATGCCTTCGCGGCAGGAGCGGCGGAACGCGAGCGTCGGATCGATCTCGTTCTTGATGTAGATGATCGCGTCGAGCACCATCGGGCCGCACTTGTCGAGATCGATCTCGAAGGTATCGAGCCGCGGGTTCTCCCCGGTGTCCGGATCCCAGCGATAGACCTGGATGCGCCGGGCGCGCTTCGCGCCGTCGGCGGCGTTGACGGTCTTGCCGGGCTTGATCGTCGAATTCTTCGGTAGGCTGAACTCGGCCATGGGATCCTCGAAACTTCGCGCGTTCTACGCAATCAATACGTGCGCTTCTTCAGCGGGACGACGTCGACCTCGTCGGTCAGCGTGTACATGTGCACGGGGCGATAGTCGAAGCTGACCTTGCCCTGGTCGTCGAACCAGGTCAGCGTGTGCTTGTGCCAGTTCGCGTCGTCGCGATCGGGATAGTCTTCGCGCGCGTGCGCGCCGCGGCTCTCGGGGCGGTTCTCGGCGGCACGGATGCTGACGATCGCGTTGCCGAGCAGGTTGTCGAGCTCCAGCGTCTCGACCAGATCGGTGTTCCAGATCAGCGAGCGATCGCTGACCTTCACCTTCTCGAAGGACTGGAACACCTCGTCCATCTTCACGCAGCCTTCGCGCAGCGAGTCGCCGGTGCGGAACACCGCGGCATAGTTCTGCATCGTGCGCTGCATCGCCATGCGCAGCTTCGCCGTCGGTTCGCTGCCGTTCGCGTGACGCAGGCGATCGAAGCGCGCGAGCGCCTGGTCGCAGGCGTCCTTCGCCAGCGCCGGGTGCGGCGCGTTCGGCTTGATCTCGGCGGCGCAGCGCTTGGCCGCGGCGCGGCCGAAGACGACCAGGTCGAGCAGCGAGTTCGAGCCGAGGCGGTTCGCGCCGTGCACGGACACGCAGGCGGCCTCGCCGATCGCCATCAGTCCCGGCACTTCGTGATCGGGATTGCCGTCCTTCGAGGTCACGACGTTGCCGTGGTAGTTGGTCGGCACGCCGCCCATGTTGTAGTGCACGGTCGGCAGCACCGGGATCGGCTCGCGCGTGACGTCGACGTTGGCGAAAATCTTGGCGGACTCGGCGATGCCCGGCAGGCGCTTGTCGATGACTTCGGCGCCGAGGTGCTCGAGATGCAGGTGGATGTGATCGGCCTCGGGGCCGACGCCGCGGCCTTCGCGGATCTCGATCGTCATCGAGCGCGACACGACGTCGCGCGAGGCCAGATCCTTCGCGTTCGGCGCGTAGCGCTCCATGAAGCGCTCGCCCTTGGAGTTGGTCAGATAGCCGCCTTCGCCGCGCACGCCCTCGGTGATCAGGCAGCCCGCGCCGTAGATGCCGGTCGGGTGGAACTGGATGAACTCCATGTCCTGCAGCGGCAGGCCCGCACGCAGCACCATCGCATTGCCGTCGCCGGTGCAGGTATGCGCCGAGGTGCAGGAGAAGTAGGCGCGGCCGTAGCCGCCGGTCGCGAGCACCACGGAGTGCGCGCGGAAGAGATGGATCGTGCCGTCCTCGAGATTCCAGGCCAGCACGCCGCGGCACACGCCGTCGGCGTCCATCACCAGATCGAGCGCGAAGTACTCGATGAAGAACTCGGCGTTGTAGCGCAGCGACTGCTGGTAGAGCGTGTGCAGGATCGCGTGCCCGGTGCGATCGGCGGCCGCGCAGGTGCGCTGCGCGATGCCTTCGCCGAAGTTCGTCGTCATGCCGCCGAAGGGGCGCTGGTAGATGCGGCCGTCCGGCGTGCGCGAGAACGGCACGCCGTAGTGCTCGAGCTCGATGACGGCCGGAATCGCTTCGCGGCACATGTACTCGATCGCGTCCTGATCGCCGAGCCAGTCGGAGCCCTTGATGGTGTCGTACATGTGCCAGCGCCAGTCGTCCGGGCCCATGTTGCCCAGCGCGGCGGACATGCCGCCCTGGGCGGCCACGGTGTGGCTGCGCGTTGGGAAGACCTTGGTGATGCACGCGGTCTTCAGGCCTTCGACGGCCATGCCGAAGGTCGCGCGCAGGCCGGCGCCGCCGGCGCCGACGACGACGACGTCGTACTTGTGTTCAACGAGCGGATAGGCGGACATCGATCAACCCAGGGCTAGCGAGATTTTCAGGACGGACACGATCGCGATCAGCGCGCCGAGGCCGGCGCCGATGCGCAGCAGGACCTGCAGCGCGATCTGTTTCCAGGCGGTATGGACATAGTCCTCGACGACGACCTGCAGGCCGAGCTGCAGATGCCAGAACAGCGCGGCCGACAAGGCGATCAGCAGCACCGTCACGTGCGGGGCGGACACCCAGGCGACGACCTCGGCGTGGCTGCCGCCGAACATGCAGAGCAGGCTCAGCACGAACCACAGCGACAGCGGCACCAGCGCGAGCGCGGTGAGCCGCTGCAGTCGCCAGTGACCGACGCCTTCCTTCGCGCTGCCGAGGCCTTTGACGCGGCCGAGATCGGTGCGCAGGCTCATGCCGCACCTCCCGGCGCCGCCATGACGTAGCCCCACACCAGCAGCGTGACGACGACGGACGTCGCAATCACCGCGTAGCCGGAAGCCTGCGCCTTCGGAATCTCGAAGCCGTAGCCGGCGTCCCACACCAGGTGACGCAGGCCGTTGAAGAGGTGGTAGAAGAAGGCCCAGGTCCAGCCGAACATCACCAGCTTGACGATGAACATGCCGAACACCGACTGCGCGGCGGCATAGGCCTCGGGGCCGCTCGCCGCGGCGCACAGCCAGAACAGCAGCACCAGCGTGCCGAGGCCGAGGAAAACGCCCGTGATGCGATGGGTGATCGACAGCAGGACTATCAGCGGCAGCCGGTAGATCTGCAGGTGCGGCGAAAGCGGTCGGTTGCTCATGTCTTCGTCAACTACGTGTCCAGGTCTTGATCGGATCCGGCGCGAGGAAGCGCGCGGAGGACGGTCGGCGCAAGGACGCCGACGGCGCGTCGAAACTCAGAAATCGATGCAGCGACCCTTGCGCTCCCAGTCGCCGAAACGGGTCGGCTCGGGCCCGCGCGGACCGCCGATTTCCTGGGGCTGCGGCGAAGTCTCGGGTCGCTCGGTCGCCGGCGTCGGGGACGCTGCCGGCGAGGGCGCGGAGTCGGGGGTCTGATCGTTCATGATGTGCCGGTCTGTCGGGATTCCGGAGTGCGTCGCATACCCGTTCGCCACACCATACGGTGCTGCACGGGCAGCATGCATTGTCTTGTCCGGACTCGAAAATTTCAAGCCGCGCGGGCATGTCGCCGCTGCTATGCTGCCGTCATGAGCGCTGCCGTTGCCATCCGTCTCGCGCTGCCTGAAGGCCCGACGCCGCGGCTCGCATTGCGCTTCGTGCACTTCGTTGCGGCCGCGCTCGCGCTCGTCGCCTGCGGCCCTACGCCCGCCGGCTGCCTGCTCGCAGGCGCGCTGCTGCTGCATCTGTGCTGGCTGGAAGCGCGTCGACGCGCGCTCGCCGCGTCGCTGCTCGCCGTGCTCTTCGACAGCGCCGGCGTGTGGCATCTGCAGTGGCGCGACGGCACGCGTGAACGCGCGCGACTCGCGCCCGGTGCGGTGGTATCGCCGTGGCTCACGATCCTGACGCTCGACGGCCCGCGCGCCCGGATCGGCCTGTTCGTGACGCCCGACATGCTCGATGCCGACAGCTTCCGGCGCTTGCGCATGCGTCTGTTGTGGCAGCGCGCGACGACCGAATTCTGAAGAAGAGTCCCGGATTCCACGAAGAGCCGCATCGCTACCCGTAGCCCGGGTGCAGCGAAGCGAAACCCGGGATCTTCAGCGCGCCGAAACGCCCGATCCCGGGCTACGGCATACGACGAAGAAGCGTGCGATCCTCGTTCACCACCCCGCGCGCTCGCGCAGCGCGATCCACAGCTTCCTGAGCGGCGTCAGCTCGACGCGACGTTCCCACACGCGACAGCCGTCGGCGGCGACTTCGTCGAGCGTTGCGAGGGCGAGGCGCGTGAGCGTCGCGAGCGGGCGCAGCTGGCGGCGCGCGGGCAGCGCGGTGAGGCCAGCGGCGAGCGCGTCGCGACAGGCCGCGAGATCGATGGCGATCACGCGCGCATACCAGTCGGCATCCTCGAGCGTCGCCGCCCCTTGCTGCGCGACGGCGCTCACCGTGTCCTGCGCGAGCAGGGCCGTGCCGCTGGCGACGATGCGCCGCGCGTCGCGCAGCGCATAGGCTTCCTCGACGCGGCTGCCGAGCAGCCTCGCCCGGCGGGTCGCGGCGTCGTCGAGCCTCGCGGTCTCGGCGTTGACGATTTCCCACAGCGGCCCATGGGCGGCGTCGAAGGCCGCGTAGCGCGCCGCGCGCGTCGCGTGACGGGGCGCCGCGAGCAGCGCGGCCGTGCCGTCGATCAGCGCGAGTGCGGCGGCGGGCAAGGCCGGCAGCGTCGTGAGCTGCGGCGCGAGCGCACGCGTCAGCACGTGACGCGGGCTGCCGTCGACCAGCCGCGCGATCTCCTCGCGCCACCAGGCGAGCTTGGCCTGCGCGATCTCGGCATTCGAACAGTTCGCCGGCACGCGGGCGATCTCGCCGCGCAGCGCTTCGAGCAGCGCGAGCCGCGCGCGCGCCGGCGCCGCTGCGTAACGCTGTGCGTAGTAGAGATCGCTGCCGGGACGCGGCAGGTAGTCGGCGAGCGGCGCGTCGGCCGTCGCTTCACTCGCCATCGAGGCTCGCGGCCAGCCAGCGTGCGATCGCCTCCGGGCTGTCGACGATCGCGTGGGCCTGCCACAGCGCGGGCTCGTCGTGCGGCGCGAGGTAGCCGTAGGACGCGATCAGCGTGCGCATGCCGGCGGCGCGGCCCGCCGCGACGTCGCGCTCGGCGTCGCCGACGTAGACGCAGCACGTCGGTGCGCAGCCGATCAGCTGCGCCGCGTGCAGCAGCGGCGCGGGATGCGGCTTGCGCTCGGGCAGCGTGTCGCCGCTGACGACGCAGGCCGGACACCAGTCGAGGCCGAGCCGCGCGAGCAGCGGCTCGGTCAGCCAGCCGGGCTTGTTGGTGACGATGCCCCAGCAGAGCCCGCGCGCCTCGATGTCGGCGAGCAGCGCGGCCATGCCCGGAAACGGCGTCGTGCCGTCGGCGAGGTGTGCATGGTAGTGATCGAGCAGCGCACGCCGCGCCGCCTCGAACTCCGCGCTCGCTTCGGCGAAATCGAAACCGAGCCGCGTCAGCGCATACGAGCCATGGCTCACCCACGGCCGGATCGCCGCGTACGGCAGCGCCGGCAGGCCGTAGTCGGCGCGCGTGCGGTTCAGCGCGGCGGCGAGATCGGGAGCGGTGTCGAGCAGCGTGCCGTCGAGATCGAACAGCACGCCGCGCAGCGGCGGCGCATCGATCATCCCGCGACCCGGGCGTGGACCAGATAGTTGACGCCGAGATCGCGCGTGAGGCTCGCCTGGCGCGTGAACGGGTTGTAGTGCATGCCGGCCGTGCGCACGAGCTCGAAGCCCGCCGCGCGCAGCCAGCGCGCGAGCTCGCTGGGCCGGATGAAGCTGCGATAGTCGTGCGTGCCGCGCGGCAGCAGCTTGAGCAGGTATTCCGCGCCGAGGATCGCGGCGGCATAGGCCTGCGGCGTGCGGTTCAGCGTGGCGATGAAGATGTCGCCGCCGTCGACCAGCTGTGCGCGGCAGGCGGCGAGCAGCTGCGCCGGCGCGGGCACGTGCTCGAGCAGCTCCATGCAGGTGACGAGGTCGTAGGGCTGCGCGGCGCGATGGGCTTCGACGGTTTCCGCCGCATAGCGCAGATCGAGGCCGCTCGTCGCGGCGTGCGCGCGCGCGACCTCGATGCAGGCGGCGCTGCCGTCGATGCCCGTGACGAGCGCGCCGGCGCGGGCCAGCGCTTCGCTCAGGATGCCGCCGCCGCAGCCGACGTCGAGCACGCGCTTGCCGGCGAGCGAGGTCGCCTCCGCGATGAAGCCGAGCCGGCAGGGATTGATGTCGTGCAGCGTGCGACTCGCCCCCTCGGGATCCCACCAGTCCGGGGCGAGGGCGGAGAACTTGGCGATTTCGGCGGCGTCGAGGTTCGGCGTCGCGGTCGGCTCCGTGATGCTCATTCGCGCACCTCGCGCGGCAGCTGGATCGTCTGCTCGATGGCGCTCAGGGTCGGCTCGCTCGGCGCCAGCACGCGCGGGGGCTCCGAATGGATACCGGCGACCGCCTCGTCGATCAGGCGCCGCCGCTCGTGGATGTAGGTGCGGCGATCGATGCGCTGCTCGGCGTAGGCCTGCGCCAGGCGGCGCAACAGGGACGTGCTCATGCGTCGCGGACTTCGTTCAATCGTCGAGGATCTCGATCAGGCACACCGACACGTTGTCGGTGCCGCCGGCTTCGAGGGCCAGGTTGATCAGGTGACGCGCGCAGCGTGGCAGCTCGAAGCGGCGCAGGCCGTCGGCGATTTCCTCGTTGATCACGTGCTTGTCGAGTCCGTCGGAAGACAGCAGGTAGCGATCGCCCGGCTGCAGCGCGGAGACGTCGCAATCGAGGAACAGCGCCTGCGTCGCGCCGACCGCGCGCGTGATTAGGTTGTTGTCCGGGTGGAACTGCGCGTCCTCGCGCGACAGCAGGCCCTGCTGCACGTACTGCTCGACCTGCGAGTGATCGGTGGTCAGCTGCTCGAGCCGGCCGTCGCGCAGACGATAGAGGCGGCTGTCGCCGGCCCACAGGAAGGCGCAGTGCCGTTCGCGCATCAGCAAGGTGACGATGGTGCTGCCGATGACCTGGTGGCGGAAGCGGGACAGATCGAGCAGGCGATCGTTGACGGCGAGGATGTTGTGCTCGGCGAACTCGACGAAGGTCGACAGATCGGCCGGCACGCGCAGCCGCCCCAGCGACTCGACGAGCATCTGGCTCGCGAGATCGCCGGCGGCATGGCCGCCCATGCCGTCGGCGACGGCCCACACGCCGATGTCGGGGCGATCGAGGATCGCGTCCTCGTTCACCTTGCGCACGAGCCCGACGTGCGTGGCGGAGACGGACTGCCAGCGCATCTAGGGCGTCGTCCCGTGACGGGCTTCGATGCTGCGCGCCGCCACCGGGCCGCGATGAGAAGGAAGGGCAAGGAAACGACGAAGCTTCATCACGGAACGGCACGCTAGGTGCCCTGAACCTCGAACTCCACCAGATCCTGCGGCTTCTCGACGAACGGACGGCCGAGGCTGATCGCGCCGCTGCCGCTCAACAGCGCTTCCTCGCGGCGCAGGAAAGCGTCGTCGGCATCGTTGCGCACGTAGGTGCCGTTGGTGCTCTGGTCGACGAGGAAGAACTTGCCGCGCCGGTATTCGATGCGTGCATGCAACCGCGAGGCGAGCGACTCGACGACGGTCAGATCGGCCGTCTTGCTGCGGCCGAGCACGATCTGCGGGCGGTGATCGTCGACGACCAGCGTGCTGTCGCCGTGCGTGAGCAGCAGCTGCGCGCGGCGCGCGGGCTTGACCACGATGTCCGGCGACATGCGCGTGACGTCGTCCTGCTGCCACATCACCTCGAAGAGCTCGAAGGTGTCCCTCTTGCCCTTCACCGGCGCGTGATCGATGAGGCGCGTATTGCCGCGCAGGAGCGAGGGCAGCTGGTCGACGACGACGCGGGTGGTGATGATCTGGCCGACCTTGGCCTGGGCCACCATGCGGGCGGCGACGTTGACGGCGTCGCCGAAGACGTCGGTCGACTCGACGAGCGTCGGCCCTGCGTGCAGGCCGATGCGCACCGACAGCGCGATCGAACCGTCGGCGGTGTCCTCGACGCAGGCGTCGTTGAAGAGCTCTTGCATGCCGCAGGCGGCGATCACGGCCTGTTCGACCTCCGGAAAGGTACACATCACTTCGTCGCCGATGGTCTTCACCACCTTGCCGCCGTGCTCGACGACCACTTCCTCGATCCGGCGCAGGCACTCGGCGATACGCAGCCGGGCCACCGCGTCGCCCAGCAGCTCGTACAGCCGCGTGCTGCCGCTGATGTCGGCGAAGAGTATCGCGAGGTGGTTGGCCTGATTGCTGGCACTCATGTCCCGTTACATCGGCCGGCGGGGCCGCTGCCCCCGATGGCGCTTGCGTCGTCCCTGGGTCGGTCGCCCGCACCGTAGCAGATGTTACGATCGCGGGCGAACTTATATGCCGAACTGATTATACGCGAAGGGAAACTCGGCAAAAGGCGCGTTTCCGGGCGTGGTCCCGCACGCGCTCCGGCCGGATCCGGACCGCGCATCCACGTCATCGCACTGAAGGGCCGCGTCGACGGCGCGGCCGGAGGCAGCATCGTCATGCAATTCGGAGCATTTGCCGGCGCCGGTCTCGGGCTCGTGATCGGACTCGGTCTCGGCTGGATCGGCGCGAGCTCGTGGCAGGCGACGCCTGCCGTCCCGCCGGCCGCATCATCGTCGACGAGCACGGGCTTCGGCTACGACACCGTCCGGACCAGCCTGTCGCGTCTCGCCCCGGCGCGGCGCCGGGCCGTGCTCGACGACGCGGCGACCTTTGCCGCCTTCGTCGAGCAGCGCGGCCGACAGCAGGTGCTGTATGCGGCGGCGACGGCCGCGGGCCTCGCGGAACAGCCGGCGATCGCCACCGAGCTGCGCGAGTCGGCGGTCGAGATCCTCGCTGCGCGCTATCTCGAGCGCGAGGCGCCAGCGGCGGCCGCACCGGCACCGGACGAGGCCGCCGTCGAGGCCTTCTACCGCGACCAGCAGGCGCGCTTCCGCATTCCGGATCGCCTGCCGGTCTGGCAAATCTTCATCGCCGCGCCGGCCGGCGACGAGGCGGCGCGGACCGCGGCCCGTGAACGGTCGCGCCAGGCCCTCGAATCCCTGCTCGCCGGCAAGGCCAATCTCTCCGAACTCGCCGCGAGCAGCTCGGACCATGCGCCGAGCCGGCTCAACGGCGGCTTCATGGGCCTGCTCGCGCCCGAGGAGCTGAAGCCCGAAGTGCGCCAGGCCCTGCTCGCCGCGCCGCAGGGCAAGCCGGTCGGCCCGGTCGAGACCGATGCCGGCTTCCACGTCGTCCAGCGCGGCGCGCTGGTGCCGGGCTCGGTGCCGCCGCTCGAGGAAGTGCGGCCGCAGATCGTCGCGTGGCTGACCGAGCAGGCGCTCGCGGAACAGCGGGCGGCCGCGCTGCGCAAGGCGGCCGAGGCCCATCCCGTCACGATCGAGGCAACCGAGCTCGAGGCCTGGCGGCAGCGCCTGCGCGACGCCGAGGCGGCGGAATCGGCGGCCGCCGGCGCGCAGAAATAGCGTGCACGGTCGCCGGGCTTGAGGCAGGATCGGCGCATGCAGATCGGTGCGACGGTCCTCGGCTCCCAGGCAAGCTCGACGCGTGCCACGCGTACGGGCGGCGCGCGCGTCGCCGCCGTCGCTGCGACGCCGGCCGTCGAAGGGGTCGTGCTGCGCGAGGAGAGCCTGCCCGCGCGGCCGCTGCCGATGGAACCCGCGCCCCGCCGCGCGCAGCCGGCCGCGATGCTCTATGCGATGTTCGAACGGATGGGCGGCGCGAGCACGTCGGTGTGGAAGGGCATGCACGTCAACCTGGTGGTGTAAGCTCGCCCATCACTGCGTGCGGCTCGTTTCCTTCGGCACCGTGCCGTACTTCTGAATCATCTCCTGCGACAGCTCCGTCGCGGACTTCCTCTCCTCGGCCGACAGCTTCGCTTCCGCCGCCTTCATCGCGGCGGCGGCCTTCGGATTGCCGATGTGCGCGGACACGCTGTACCAGCCGTAGGCGTATTCCATGTCCTTCGGCACGCCTTCGCCGCGCTCGTAGCAGCCGCCGAGGCGGAACTGCGCGTCCTGCACGCCTTTCTCGGCCGCCTTGCGAAACCACTTCGCGGCCGCTTCCCGGTCGACTTCGACACCGCGTCCTTCCGCGTACATGCGGCCGAGGAAGTACTGCGCGTAGGCGTGGTCCGAGGTCTCGGCGAGCGGCACGAAGGTCTTCAGCGCCTTGTCGTTGTCGCCGGTCATCAGTGCCAGCACGCCGTCGTTGAAATCCGCGTGGGCGGGCAGGAGCACGCCGGCGAGCACGGCGGCGAGGAGACCGCGCGACACGCGGCGGAACAGGGGCTTGAACGACGACATCGGGAATCCTCGGACGGTCGGGCGCACGTTGGAGTGGAGGCATCTTAGTGGAGTTCCCCCACTGCGCAAACGCGCCGCGGGCCGCCGTCGCCGCCTTCGCGCGGCGACGGCCATTGCGAGGCCATCATCCGACCCCGATGTTTCGGGCTAGAATTCCGCGCTCCTACCGAACCGGTGTCCGCCATGACCGCCACGACGCTCTACGACAAACTCTGGGACGCGCACCTCGTCGAGCAATTCGACGACGGCTCGGCGCTGATCTACATCGACCGGCACATCGCGCACGAAGTCACGACGCCGCAGGCCTTCGAAGGCCTGAAGCTCGCCGGGCGCAAGCTGTGGCGGACCTCCGCGACCGTCGCCGTGTCCGATCACAACGTACCGACGCGCGACGTGCGCAACATCACCGATCCCGTCGCCAAGCTGCAGCTCGAAACCCTCGCGCGCAATTGCCGTGAATACAAGATCACGCATTTCGACATCGGCGATCTGCGCCAGGGCATCGTCCACGTGACGGGCCCCGAGCAGGGCTGGAGCCTGCCCGGCATGACGATCGTCTGCGGCGACTCGCACACCGCGACCAACGGCGCGCTCGGCGCGCTCGCCTTCGGCATCGGCACTTCCGAGGTCGAGCACGTGATGGCGACGCAGACGCTGGTGCTGCGCAAGGCGAAGAACATGCTGATCGACGTCGACGGCGTGCTGCCGCGCGGCGTGTCGGCGAAGGATCTGATCCTCGCGATCATCGGCCGCATCGGCACCGCGGGCGCGACCGGCCACACGATGGAATACGCGGGCAGCGCGATCCGCGCGCTGTCGATCGAAGAGCGCATGACGGTCTGCAACATGTCGATCGAGGCGGGCGGCCGCGCCGGCATGGTCGCGGTCGACGACAAGACCATCGCCTATGTCGAGGGCCGGCCCGGCGCGCCGAAGGGCGAGCACTGGGCGCGCGCCGTCGACTACTGGAAGACGCTGGTGTCCGACCCGGGCGCGATTTTCGACACCGTCGTGAAGTTCGACGCGGCGACGATCGAGCCGCAGGTGTCCTGGGGCACCTCGCCGGAGATGGTGCTGCCGGTGAATGCCCGCGTGCCCGACCCCGAGCGCGAGACCGACGAGGTCAAGCGCACCGGCATGCGCAACGCGCTGAAGTACATGGATCTGAAACCCGGCACCGCGCTGACCGACATCGCGATCGACAAGGTCTTCATCGGCTCGTGCACGAACTCGCGCATCGAGGATCTGCGCACCGCGGCGGAAGTCGTGCGCGGCAAGCGCGTCGCGAGGTACGTG
>JBFWSI010000017.1:0-15385 GCA_050248455.1 Gammaproteobacteria bacterium
TGCTCGTCGTCGGCGACTTCAACGTCGCGCCCGAGGATCGCGACGTCCACGATCCGGACGCCTGGCGCGGCCAGATCCTGTGCAGCGAGCCGGAGCGCGCGCGCATCAAGGCGATCGAAGCCCTCGGGCTGCGCGATCTGTTCCGCGAGTTCGAGGCCGCCGCGGGCCACTACACGTGGTGGGACTATCGGGCCGCCGCGTTCCGCCGCAATCTCGGCCTGCGCATCGATCTCGCGCTCGGCAGCCCCGCGCTGGTGCCGCACTGTCGCGGCGTCAGCATCGATCGCGCGCCGCGCAAGTGGGACAAGCCGTCCGATCATGCGCCGGTGGTGACCCGGCTCGACTTCGGCGCGTGAAGCGCGCGACTTGCAGCGGTATCTGCCCTCTCATCGGTTCACGCGTCCCGATCCCGTGGCGCACTCACGGTTTTTGACGATCGACTGCTAGGCGGATCGCAGTTTCGGCGCGAGAATCGACCCGACTTCGCTACCGGGCAGCGCCGCCATGAGCCAAGACGACTACGAATTCCCGTTCGACTTCTGGGCCAAGCTCGCGATCGACGATCCGGCGTCCTTCGAAGAGGCCCGCCAGCTGATGATCGACAGCCTGATCGAGTCCGCCCCGCCGGAGCGCCAGCCGCGCCTGCGGGGTCTGCAGTGGCAGATCGATCAGCTGCGTGCCCGTACGCCGAACCCGCTGGGCGCCTGTGTGAAGATCTCGACCATGATGTGGGACAAGGTGCTCGGGCCCGACGGCCTGGTCGACCATCTCGAACAGCTCGGTCGCGGCGAGCCGGCGGCGCGGGAGAGCCGGCCGCCGGCCGCGGTCATTTCCCTGCGCCCGCCGCACTGATCCGCCGGCCTTCTCGAGCTCTCGCGGCTTGAATTGCCGGGGCATGGCTTCTATCATCGCCGACCCTTGCCCCCGAGCCGAATCCCGGAACGCGTCATGAAAGCCGACATCCATCCCGCCTATCACGAGATCACGGTGACCTGCAGCTGCGGGAACACCTTCCAGACGCGCTCCACGACCAAGAGCGACGCGGTCGCCGTCGACGTCTGCTCCTCCTGCCACCCGTTCTACACGGGCAAGCAGAAGCTGGTCGACACCGCGGGCCGCGTCGACAAATTCCGCCGCAAGTACGGCGGCTGAGCGTCCGCCAATCCGACTTGCCCGCCGCGTTCTTCCAACGCCGGCGGGCCTTCGGCGCCGACTTGCCCCTCCTGCCGGCGGTCGCCAGACTAGCCGGCCATGATCGACCCGATCGTCGTCCGTTGCCGGCCGCAGACTGCGGCCGTCCTTGCCCTGCTCCTGCTGCTCGCCGGCTGCGCGACCAATCCCGTCACCGGCCGCCAGGATCTCGTGTTCATGTCCGAGCAGCAGGAAGTCGCGCTCGGCGCCCAGGCGCATGCCGAAATCCTCCAGCGCTATCAGGTCTACGACGACCCCGCGCTCCAGCGCTACGTCGACGCGATCGGCCAGTCGCTCGCGACGCACAGCCATCGCAGCCAGCTCACCTACCGCTTCACGGTGCTCGACAGCACCGAAATCAACGCCTTCGCGCTGCCCGGCGGCTACGTCTACATCACGCGCGGCCTACTCGCCTATCTGAACTCGGAAGCCGAGCTCGCGGCCGTGCTGGGGCACGAAATCGGCCACGTGACGGCGCGCCACTCGGTGCGCCAGCAGTCCTCGGCACAGGCCGCGAGCGTCGGCGCGGGCCTGCTGTCGGTGCTCGTGCCGCAGCTCGGCTACGCGGGCCTGAACCAGACGATCAACCTGCTCGGCACGGCGCTGCTGCGCGGCTACGGCCGCGAGATGGAGCTCGAAGCCGACGGGCTCGGCGCCGAGTACCTCGCACGCACGGGCTATGACCCGCAGGCGATGATCGCGGTGATCGGCACCCTGAAGAACCAGGAGATCTTCGATCGGGAGCTCGCCGCCGCCGAGGGCCGCGAGCCACGCGCCTACCACGGCCTGTTCGCGACCCACCCGAGCAACGATCAGCGCCTGCGCGAAGCGGTCGCCCACGCCGCCCAGGCGGGGCAGGCGGTCGGAGGCGAAATCCGGCGCGACGCCTTCCTCGATCGCATCGACGGCCTCGTAATCGGCGAGAACCCGCAGGAGGGCGTCGTCCGCGGCAAGCACTACCATCACGCCGCGCTCGGCTTCGCGCTGGACCTGCCGGACGGCTGGGCGGTGGAAAACCTGCCCGACCGGCTCGTGCTGTCCGCGCCCCAGGGCGCGGCCCAGATCCAGCTCACCGCCAAACGGCTGGATACCGGGCAGACCGTCGGCAGCCTCGTCCACGGCTTGCGGCTCGCCTCCTTCGCCGACGAGCAGACCCTCAGCGTCAATGGCCTCAAGGGCCTGACGGGCGTGACGCAGATCGCCGTCGAGGGCCGGCAGTTGCCGGCGCGGCTGGTGGCGATCGGGCACGGCGGGCGTGCTTTCCTGGTGACGGGCGCGGCCCGCGAGGCGGCCGGTTTCGCCCAGATCGAGCCGGTGGTCCTCGCCACGGCGCGGAGCTTCAGGCCGCTCACCGAGGTAGACCGGAAGAAAGTGAGCGCCAACCGGCTGCACGTCGTGCCGCGCCGGAATGCAGTCAGCTGGGCCGCGCTCGCCGCCAATTCGCCGTTGCGCAAATTGCCCGAAGCCCAGCTGCGGCTGTTGAACGCCGCGCCTCCGACCTCCCCCGGCCCCGAGACACCGCGCTACAAGGTCGTCGACTGAACGTAAGCTTTTGTAAGCGTCTCCTCGCGACGGAACTCGCCCGGGCCGGCCCGGTCTATTCCGGCACGTTCGAGAGAGCGTCTCCGCCAACCCTCCCAGGTGGAGCAGGCCGGCGCATTTCCCCAGTGTGCCGGTCGAAGTGGCCCCGGGTACTCGCAAACCCCCCTACTTCCGACGCCGGGGCCCTTTTTATTCGCGATGCCCTGCCGTCCGCGCGGCGGGCGGCAGGGCATCAATCCCGCTCCGTTTCCGCAGTGAACCAGGCGTGCAGCAGCGCCCGCAGCTCGGGTACGCCCGTGCGCGCCGTGGCCGAGAAGGCGCGGACGGCGTCGGGATCGCCGCCACGCGCCGCGACCTCGCGCGCAGCGGCGCGCATCGCGGCCAACGTGGCCTGGCGCCCGAGCTTGTCGGCCTTGTTGAGCAGCACGACGAGCGGCACGCGCGCCGCGAGCGTCCAGCTCACCAGGTCGAGCTCGTCCTGCTTCAGCGGATGGCGCGCGTCGGCGATCAGCACGAGACCGGCGAGGGCCGCGCGCGTCTCGAGATAACGCGGCATCGTGGTCCGCCAGTGCGCACGCGTCGCCTTGTCGACGAGGGCATAGCCGAAGCCCGGCAGATCCATCAGGCGTCGATCCTCGCCGACGTCGAACAGTACGAACTGCTGCGTGCGGCCCGGGGTGCGACTGGTCCGCGCGAGGCCCTGCTGATCGCAGAGCGCATTGATGACGCTCGACTTGCCGACGTTCGAGCGGCCGACGAAGGCGATTTCGCGGCCCTCGTCGCGCGGCAGATCGCGCTGGCGATCGACGCTCAGCAAGAAGCGCGCGCGACGGAAGTAGGCGTGTTCGGGCGGCGGTGAGGAAGGGTTTCGATGCACGTCGATGTCGGCGTCAATGAGGGCGTCGGCGCGCCGGGATCGGCTGCGCGATGCCTGCACGGGACAGGATCGGCGCAAGGCCGCGCAGTGACCGGCGGGTCGACTTTCGATGCTATAGTACACGCCGCTCGCCGGCGACTCCGCCCTGCCTCATACGATGCGGGATGCACGAATGCGCGGCCATCCGGCCCGCGCGGGCGCCGTCCGGACCTTACCTCTGGCTTTTCTGGGAGATTGGAACGCGATGTTTCGTACGACGATTCGCACGCTGATCGTGGTGTCGCTCGGTCTCGTGGCCGCGCAAGGCGCATTCGCGCAGGACGCCAAGACCAAGGCCGCGGCCTGCGGCGCCTGTCACGGGCCGGACGGCAACAGCGTCAACCCGGAATGGCCGAACCTGGCCGGTCAGCACCCGGCATACGTCGCCGCCCAATTGCAGGCCTTCAAGAGCAACGTGCGCAAAGACCCGAACATGAACGCGATGGCCGCGCCCTTGAGCGATCAGGACATGAGCGATCTCGCCGGCTACTTCGCGAGCCAGACCTTGAAAGTGCCCTCGGTCGACGGCGAAGCGGCGAGCGCCGGCGCGAAGCTTTATCGCGGCGGCAACGCCGAGACCGGCGTGCCGGCCTGCATGGCCTGCCACGGCCCGAACGGGGGCGGCAACGCGGCGGCGAACTATCCCGCGGTCCGCGGCCAGCACGCCAAGTACACGACGCGCCAGCTCAACGCATACAAGACCGGCGAGCGCGCGACCGATCCGAAATCCATCATGCGCTCGATTGCCGCGCGCATGAGCGCCGAGGAAATCGACGCCGTGTCCCATTTCATGGAAGGCCTGCACTGAGGCCCGCAGCGCGCCGGCGCCCCTTGCCGGCGCGGAACCAAGCGAGGATTGCCGGTTCTATAGGGCGGATTCATCCGCCAGGCAGGTCACCCCGATGCGACGTCTTCTCTCCGCCCTCTTCCTCGCCGTCCTCGCCTTCGTTGCCGCTCCCGCCGGCGCCGAGCAGTTCAAGGAAGGCAAGCACTACCAGCTGATCACGCCGGCGGTGCCGACCGCCAATCCGGACAAGATCGAAGTCGTCGAGATGTTCTGGTTCGGCTGCGGCCACTGCTTCCACTTCGAGCCGATGATCGACGCCTGGCTGAAGAAGAAGCCCGCGGACGTCGAATTCCGCCGCATTCCGGCGGTGTTCGCCCAGAACTGGGTGCCGCATGCGCGCGCCTTCTATGCCGCGAGCGCGCTGGGCCAGGAAGAGAAGCTCCACCGTCCGCTGTTCGACGCGATCCACGTCGACGAGCGCAAGCTGTTCTCCGAGGACGCGCTGATCAGGTTCGCATCCGAGGTCGGCCTGCCGGAAAAGGATTTCCGCGCCGCCTACGACGGGTTCGCCGTCGACGGCAAGGTCAAGCAGGCGATGCTCGCGACCCGCGACTACGGCATCGACGGCGTGCCCTCCCTGATCGTCAACGGCAAATATCGCGTCACCGCCTCGCTCGCCGGCGGCCAGGACCGGATGCTAAAGGTCGTCGATTTCCTGGTCGATAAGGAGAGAGCTCGCTAGGCCCGCGCCGGGTCGTCGATAGTCGCGCTGGCCCCCCTTCGCAAGGGGGTGTGGCCCATGCGAGCGTCTGCCGCGTGATTCGCGGCATCTCAAGTGGACGGCCGACGCATGGCGAGTCTGAAGACACCGCAGAACGAGAATCTCGACAGCACCACCCGCATCAGCGGCGGACAGAGCGCCGGCGCTGCGCGCATGCAGCGTGCGGTGCTGAAGCTCGCGTTCTCGTTCTACGGCCACAGCCCGGATCTCGACGAACGCCTGAAGCGCCTCGGCAATCTCATCAAGGCCGGCCGCAAGGACGGCATCGTGCAGTCGCTGATCGACGAAGTCGTCGATCTGATCATCGCCCGCGAAGGCAGTGGCGCCAGCGCACAGGAATCCGGCGCGCGCCAGCTCGCCGACCTGATCGGACGCCTGAGCCTCGAAGGCTCGCTCGCCGAGGAAGCGCGCGCGATGCAGCGCCGCCTGCAGAGTGCGCGCGGCAAGGACGAATTCGATCGCCAGCTCAACGATGTCGTCGGCCTGTTCAACACGCTCGCGCGGCGCGGCGCGCACGCCGCCGACGGCGACGAGGAACCGCGCGAGAGCGCGCTGTTCGATAATTTCCTCACCGAGCTGCAGGTGCCGCCGGAGCTCGAGGACGCGCTGGATCTGATCCGCCAGCGCATCCGGCGCCAGCGCAGCCAGGCGATGATGTTCGACTGCGCGCGCGACGTCGCGCGCATGCTCACCGCGCGCCTGCGCGAAGTGCCGGCGCCGGCCTCGTCCGACTCGCTCGCCGCCACGGTCGCGCTGGCGCGCGCGCAGCTGCAATCGATGGTCGAGCAGTTGGTGCTGCCGGCGCCGATCGCGAAGGACACGCTGCGCATCAAGGCCCAGCTCGACGGCGCGCGCAACGAGCAAGACATCCACGTCGCGGTGAATTCGATCCTCGATCTGCTGAACCAGGCGCGCGGGCGCTCGCAGCAGGAAGTCAACGAACTGGCCACCTTCCTGAAGGCCGTCACGCGCAGGCTCGAAGACTTCAAGAGTCAGGTTGCGCGCAACAACGCCCTGCACGACGACTCGATCAGCAGTACGACGATCTTCCAGCGCGTGATGGCGAGCCAGGTCGCGGACATGCGCGATCGCGTCGACGTCGAATCCGACATCAACACCCTGAAACTCGTGATGATCAATCAGCTCGAAAGCCTCGAAGCCAGCGTGCAGAACTTCGTGCAGGGGGAGCAGACGCGCCAGTTCGATGCCCGCTCGCAGTTCGAGCAGATGATCGGTCGACTCAACGAGCTGGAAACCGAAACCCAACGCCTGCGCTCGGATCTCGACGAGCAGCACACGCTTAGCCTGCTCGACCCGCTGACCGCGGTGTTCAACCGCATGGGCTACAACGAGGGCATGGGCCGCGAATACGCGCGCTGGCAGCGCTACGGCGGGACGCTGTCGCTGCTGATTTTCGACCTCGACCTGTTCAAGTCGATCAACGACACCTACGGCCACGCGGCAGGCGACAAGGTGCTCGCGTCGGTGGCCCAGCTGCTGCGCAAGCAGATCCGCCACTGCGACATCCTGTGCCGGCTCGGCGGCGAGGAGTTCGCGATCATCCTGCCGGAAACCGACGTGCAGGGCGCGGCGATCGTGGCCGAGAAGCTGCGCGGAAGCATCGCGAGCAGCCAGTTCCGCTTCAAGGAACAGCCGGTGCCCGTGACGGTGTCGATCGGCGTCGCCGAGTTCCGCGACAGCGATACGCAGGAAGACGTCTTCGAGCGCGCCGACCGCGCGCTCTATCTCGCGAAGAAGCGCGGTCGCAACCGCAGCTGCACCGAGCTCGAGCTCGACGATGCGTCGAGCTCGGCGGTGCTGGTGATCGAAGCGAACGCGAACGCCGCCCGGATCGACGACGCGATCGACGGCTGAGCGCGCGAGGCGCTCAGCGCAGGGCGCCGGCGAGGAACTCCCCGAGCTGGGCGCGCGACGCGCGGTCCAGATCCACGAACTTCAGGCCCAGCAGCATGTGGTCGCCCTCGAACGGCACGCAGTACTTCGCGACGCAGGCCGCCGTGAAGGCGCTGACGCTGCCCGCGAGCGGCAGCGCGATCGAGATCTCGAGTCTGCGGTGTCGCGCGTGGCGTCCCGTCGTGCCCGCCGGCTGCACCAGCAGCGCATAGCGCGCGTCGCAGACGATCTGCGCGGCTTCGCGCGAAAGATTGCGCACCAGACAGCGAAAGGTCAGCGTGTCGCTGAGCCTCACCAGTGCATTGCAGGACACGGTGAGCCGCGGATAGGCGCGGTGTTCGGCGCTTTGCGTGTCGGCGGCGATGACGGGCTTCAACATGTTCGCGCTTCTTGTTGCGGGTGGCCGGGCCGCCCGGCGCTGGAGCGACTCCTTGCGCCCGGCGCGACACCCTCTTCGCACCAGGCTGGCCCATTATCGAGCCGGGCCTGCGACGGGCCCAGCGCCCGCCGCGTGCGCCCGGGGCCTTGTGACATTGTTTAACCGCCGGGATGGGCGAACGGCGACGCCGCGCACGAATCACTCGCCCGTGCCGGCCGTCCGGCGACGTGCATGACGGCCTCGGCGCGGCCTGGCGCGCCTCAGTCCGCGGGACTCGGCGACGACGCGTCCTCGTCGAGCAGTCGTTCCCATACCGCTTCGAGCTCGTAGGCCGTCGAGCGCGCGAGCCCCTCGAGGTCCGGGAACAGCGAGGCGTTGGTCACGTTCATGCGATAGAGCGCCTGCATCGCCTCCGCGCGCAGCGCCCACGGCAACACGAACTTCGCGATCAGCGCGTCACTGTCGCCGTAGGCTGTCAGCAGTGCGTCGAGCGGGCGGGCAAGCTCGCCCGGCACGACGAAGAGCCCCGACTGCGCGACGAGCCGCGTGTCCATCCGCGCCGGCTCGCCGAACCACACCAGCGGCCAGCGGTTGCCGAGAAACCAGCGCTCGTAGTTGCCCGCGACGCGCGGATCGACGGCCGCGCGCGTCAGCGCGGGGTCGAAATCCGGGGCGGCATCCCACAGCGCCGGGGTGTTGAGCGCATACAGCGCGGCGTCACCGGTCGCGTGCTCCAGTGCGAAGAAGGCGGCGACGAACGGCGACTTGGTGAAATCGAGCAGGCGCGTCGGCGCGCCGTGGTGCTGCATCAGCCCGAGCCAGCGCAACGTGTCGTCGTCGGCGAAGGTCTCGCGCACGTAGTTGTGGGCCTTGCGCCGGAATACGCGCAGGGCGCGCGCCTCGCGCAGCGGCCAGCGTGCGGTGTCCGGGCTGTAGGTCTGCAGGCGGCGTCCGAGTGCAGTCAGCAGCGGCCACTCGGCGCAGGTCTCGCCGCGGAAGGCCCAGCCCGGCATCCGTTCGAGCCGCGCGAGCAACTCGGTCCAGCGGGTAACGGTGAAGGTCTGCATCGTGCGTCCGGCCGTGCGTCGAGCGGCATGATCGCAGGCGGCGCAGCCTCGACCCAGCGGCGGCGGCGCAGACGCAGCGCACGTCCAGTCCGTCGCGCAGTCGGCCCTGACCGACAGGGTGACGCGTGCGACGCGGCTGCGTCATCATGCTGCCCGAGCATCCTTCTCCACGGCTCGTTAAGCAGAGGTTCGACGATGTACTTCGAGACCGCCGCCGGCATGCGGCCCGCCCCGTTGACGCACAATCCGTTCAACGCGCTCGTGATGCCGCGCCCGATCGGCTGGATCAGCACCATCGACGCCGAGGGCCGCACGAATCTCGCGCCCTATTCCTACTTCAACGCGGTGAGCGCGGAGCCGCCTTACGTGATGTTCGCGCCGAACAGCGTGACACCCGGCAAGGACAAGGACAGCTACCGCAACCTGCTCGAAGTGCCGGAGTTCGTCGCGAACGTAGTGTCCGGCGCGAACGCCGCCGCGATGAACGCGAGCTCGGCCCCGCTGCCGCGGGGAGTCAGCGAATTCGAGCACTGCGGCATCCCTGCGCTGCCGTCCAGGCTCGTCAGGCCGCCGCGCGTCGCGAACGCCCTCGCCGCCCTCGAATGCCGCGTGTTCCGGATCGTCGATCTGCCGCGCACGCCGGACGGCCGCGACAACCACGTCGTGATCGGCGAAGTCCTCGCCCTTCACATCGACGACTCGGTGATCGTCGACGGTGTCGTCGACGAACGTCGACTCGAACCGCTGACGCGGCTCGGCTACATGAACTACGGGACGCTGGGCGAGGTGTTCGAGATGCTGCGACCGGGATGAGGCTCGCGCGCTCGGCTCCGTAGACCGCGCAACACAAGGCGTAGGCCGCTTACTACAGCCGAACCGTCTGCCCGACGGCTTCGGCGATGACGTCCCGCCGGTACGCTCCTTTCGTTCGTCAATCTAAGGACACTCGGAGAATTGCCGGCGTGTGCGCGGGCGTCGGCGGCCTGCGCGGCAGCGGCGGAGGCCGAGAGTCGAATGCCGGATCTTCGGCGCAAGGAGCATGCTCATGGCGACGTCCACCGCTTCCGATCGTCCTCTCGCCGTCGTGACCGGCGCGTCGAGCGGCATAGGGCTCGAGCTCGCGCTGCGTTGCGCCGAAAACGGTTTCGATCTCGTGGTCGCTGCCGATCGTCCGCTCGACACCGCCATCCGAGCGCTGTCGCCGACGGGCGTTCGCGCGGAGGCGGTGCAAGCCGATCTCGCCACGCTCGACGGCGTGGAGCGTCTGCTCGACACCATCGGTGGACGGCAGGTAGGCGCCCTCCTCGCCAATGCCGGTCACGGTCTGGGCAAGGGATTTCTGGACCAGCGCTTCACCGACGTCCTGCACGTGATCAACACCAACATCACCGGCACGCTCTATCTCCTGCAACGCGTCGGGCAGGACATGCGGCGGCAGGGCCATGGCCGCATTCTGATTACCGGATCGATCGCGGGCTTCATGCCGGGCAGCTTCCAGGCCGTCTACAACGGCACCAAGGCCTTCATCGATTCGTTTTCCTGGGCGCTGCGCAACGAGCTGAAGGACACCGGCATCACGGTGACCTGCCTGATGCCGGGCGTCACCGATACCGACTTCTTCGCGCGCGCCGACCTCATGGACACCAAGGTCGGCAGCGACGACGACAAGATGGATCCCGCAAAGGTCGCCGAGATCGGCTTCAAGGCGATGATGGACGGCGACGGGGACGTCGTGGCCGGACTCAAGAACAAGCTGCAGGTCGCGATGGCGTCCGTCACGCCGGCCGCGGTGCTGGCCGAGCAGCATCGCAAGCTGGCGGAGCCGGGCTCGGCGCAGCAATAGGAGAAACGGGATGACCGCGCGCAGAACCCATACTCGAGCCGGCGACGCCCCCTTGGCGCAAGCCCGGCACCCCGACGCGACGGCCATGGCGGAGGCCACGCCGGAGACCGACGCGAACGACTCGATCGTCGGTCGCACGGTCACCATCGACCGCCCTCGCGGCGAGCTCTACGCCTTCTGGCGCGACTTCGCGAATCTGCCGCGATTCATGGAGAACATCGAACGCATCGATGTGCTCGGCCCCGATCGCAGCCACTGGGTGGTGAAAGCGCCGGCGGGCAATCGCGTGGAATGGGACTCCGTGCTGACGGAGGACCAACCGAACGAGCGCATCGCCTGGGCCACCACCGAGGATTCGAGCATCCGCCATTCGGGCAGCATCGAATTTCGGGACGCCAGCGGCGGCCGCGGCACCGAGGTGGTCGCGACGATAGTGTATGACCCGCCGGGCGGCGCGATCGGCAAGGCGCTCGCGAAACTGTTTCAGCGCGAGCCGAAAATCCAGGCCCGGCGGGATCTGCGTCGTTTCAAGCAGCTGATGGAAACGGGCGAGATCGCCTGCGCGGAGCCGCCCGACGCCGCGCCCAGGGCTTAGGCTCGAAAACGGAAGGACAGGACGATGCGCGCACTCACCTGGCACGGCAAGCACGACGTTCGGGTCGAGACTGTCCCGGATCCGAAGATCGTCAATCCGCGGGACGCCATCGTCCGCATCACTTCCACGGCGATCTGCGGCTCGGATCTGCACCTCTACGACCACACCATTCCGCGCATGCAGGCCGGCGACGTGCTCGGCCACGAGTTCATGGGCGAAGTGGTCGAAGTGGGTCGCGGCAACACGCGGCTCCAGATCGGCGACAAAGTCGTCGTCCCTTTCGTGATCGCCTGCGGCGCGTGCTTCTTCTGCCGGAAGCAGCAGTTCGCCGCCTGCGACAATTCGAATCCCGCGGACAAGGCCGATCTGTCCGAGCTGCTGTACGGCCATGCGATGACGGGCGCCTTCGGCTATTCGCATCTGACCGGCGGCTACGCCGGGGGACAGGCCGAGTTCGTGCGCGTGCCCTACTCCGACGTGGGCCCCATCGTCGTGCCACCGGAGATCGAGGACGACAAAGTCCTGTTCCTGTCCGACATCCTGCCGACGGGATGGATGGCCGCGGAGAATTGCGACATCGAACCGGGCGACACCGTCGCGGTATGGGGCTGCGGTCCGGTCGGTCTGTTCGCGGTCCAAAGCGCCTTGCTTCTCGGCGCCGAGCGCGTGATTGCGATCGATCACTTTCCGCATCGGCTCGCACTGGCCCGCTCGCTCGGCGCTGAGGCGGTGAACTTCGAGGAAGTGCACGTACGCGAAGCCCTCACCGAGATGACGGGCGGCATCGGGCCGGATGCCTGTATCGACGCGGTGGGCATGGAAAGCCATGGCTTCAGCCCGGACAACGTGCTCGATGGCATCAAGATGGCCCTCAAGCTCGGCACCGATCGACCCCATGCGTTGCGGCAGGTGATCCTCGCGTGTCGCAAGGGAGGACGCGTCTCCATTCCCGGCGTCTACGGCGGCGTCGCGGACAAGTTCCCGCTCGGCGCGCTGATGGAAAAGGGATTGTCGGTCAAGACCGGGCAGACGCACGTGCAGAAGTACGCGCAGCCGCTGCTGGAGATGATCCTGGACGGCAGGATCGACACGACCTTCCTGATCAGTCATCGCCTGCCGCTCGAACGGGCGGCGGAAGCTTACCGGATGTTCAAGGAACAGCAGAACGAAGTCACCAAGATCGTGCTCAAGACGGACGCCGCGACCATGCAGTGATCGGGCGTCGTCGAGACGCCCGGGACCGGCTTCCTGCGCCGCGTGCGCGGCCGATCATCGAGCCGATCGGCGACTTCGATTTCCCGGTGCAAGAGCTGCGCTGCGAGTCGCGCGGCGGCGCAGGGCGCCGAGCGCTGCCAGCGCGGGCGCGAGCATCCAGGCCGAGGCCGGCAAGGGCACGGGCGCGACGTTGGCGACCAGCGTCAGCGCATCGAGCCGGATGTTGGCATCCCCGCCGTCATAGTAGGTCTCGTAGCGCGGCACATATTCGAACACCGGCACTTCGATGAGCGGGCACTCCTCGTCGATGCAGCCCGGATCTGGCTCCCAGCTCGTGCCCGTCTGTACGTAGTCGTCACCGACGTGCACGGTGTATTCCTCGGTGAGGCTGAAAGCCTCGAGGCCGCCCTCCAGCAGCGGGGCATCGCTGCCCGCGACCGTGAAGGACTGCGCGAAGACGTTGGTGGATCGGTCGACGTAGATTTCGGCCACGCCGTTCACGAACGCGCGCGCATAGGCGGGGTCGGTGATGTAGAAGCTGCCGATCAAGGTGACCGTGTAGCCCGTGATGCGGTAGCCCGGCCTCGCGCTGAACGAGAAAGGGGCATGGAAGTAAGCCGTCTCCGCCTGCTGATTGTCGGAGGAGCCGTGGTTCTGATCGACCAGGCTCATCGCATCGTTGAATTCGAGCCTGATCCCGTTGGCGATGCCGCTCAAGGCCAGCGCTGCGAAATCCACCGAGGTGCGGATGACGCTGCCGGCGAAGTAGCCGTCGTCCTCGCGGTAGAACGAGAAGTCGTCCGCGTCGTAGACGATGTCCACCGCCGCGGAATTCAAAGTCACGGGCGCCGCCTCTACCGGCGTCGCGCAGGCGAGCGCCATCAGCGCACAGAGTTTCCCCTTCATCGAATACCCCTCCACCTTTACGGAAGTCGTGTGATCACGAATCGCCCGGCCAGCTTGCCGCCGCATTGTTTCGAATCCGTCCGAGGCCGCTGAAGGACACTGCCTCGAACGGCGGCCCGATTCACGCCCGCCGTATCCGGACTGCGAAGAACTACCGCTGCTGCCGTCGTCGTGCGTCCGCCGTGGCCGGCGCATTGTCTGCACCCTGCGTATCGATTAGCCTCGATCTCGAAGAACATCCCAGCCGACGAGGAAGCGTGCGATGGACGTAGCGGCTGATTTCCGCGCCGCGCGCTCGTTCCAGGGCGCGCTGGACGCGTTCGCCGATTGCGCCGATGCGCTCGGTTTCGACGCCATCGACTATGCCTACATGCCGCGCGTGCGCCGCCACGACGGCGGCTGGCACGCGCCGGACATCGCCTCGCGCCGATTTCCGCCGCGCTGGCAGCGCGGCTGGCGCCGCTATGCGGCACTGGATCCCTATCTCTGCACCTGCTATCAGCGCACCCTGCCGCTCGATTGGAACGAGGTGAAGGATGCGGCGTGGCTGTCGCCGGTGCAGCGCGAGGCCATTGCCTTCATCGACACGCTGGGCTTTCTCGACGGCATCACCGTGCCCATCCATCTGCCGGGCGGCCGCTTCGCCTTCATCAGCGGCGTGTCCCACGCGCGGCGCGGCGCATGGCGTGCGCGCGAGACCACCGAGCAATTCTTCGTGTTGGCACACGGCTTCCATGCCGCGGCCGCGCAGCACCTGAGCCTCGGCGGCGAGACGGTGACGACGATGCTGACGAGCCGCGAGCGCGAAGTCCTGCGGCACGCGGCCGACGGCCTCAGCGCCGCCGCTTCCGCGCAGGCGATGCGGCGCGCGCTCGAGACGGTGCGACACCACCGCAAATCGGCGATGGAGAAGCTCGGCGCCCGCACGATGACGCAGGCCGTGGCGCGCGCGCTGTCGCTGGGTCTCGTCTGATCCTCGCATCCGCGCGCCCGAATGACCCGTTCGGGTCATTGTCGGGTCCGCGTCCGCTGCCAAAGATGCAGCCCTTCGAACGCACGACCCCGTGCAAGAGGGCTGGCAGCATGATCATCGACGACTACGGCGATTACGACGGACTGGGCCTCGCGCAGCTGGTGCGCGATCGAGAAGTATCGGCGCACGATCTCGTCGACACCGCCATCGACGCGATCGAGCGGCTCAATCCCGATGTGAACTGCGTGGTGCAGACCTTGCGCGATCGCGCCATCGCCGAGATCGACGCGGGGCTGCCCTACGGCCCGTTTCGCGGCGTGCCTTTCCTGGTCAAGGAATTCGGCATGCACTTCGAAGGCATGATCTCTTCGGCCGGCTCGCGCCTCGCCGAGGGCTTTCGTCACGACGAGGACAGCGAAATGATGAAACGCTGTCGCGCCGCGGGGCTCGTCGCCGTCGGCACGACGACCTTGCCCGAGATGGCTTTCAACGCGAGCACCGAGGCGCTGCTGTACGGCCCCACGCGCAATCCGTGGCATCTCGAGCATGCGACCGGCGGCTCCTCCGGCGGTGCCGGCGCCGCGGTCGGCTGCGGCATGGTGCCGATCGCGCACGCGAACGACGGCGCAGGCTCGATTCGCATCCCGGGCGCCTGCAACGGCGTGATCGGCATGAAGCCCTCGCGCGGCCGCACGCCGGGCGGGCCGGATCTCGGCATGCTGCTGTGGGGGCTCGGCGTCGAGTTCTTCGAGACGCGCACGGTGCGCGATTCGGCGGCGATGCTCGACGTCGTCGCCGGCCCCGATCCCGGCTGCTTCTACGCCGCGCCGCCGCCGCGTCGCAGCTTTCTCGCGGCCGCGCACACGCCGCCGCCGCCGCTGCGCGTCGGCGTCATCGACCACCTGCCCGGCGTGCAGACGACGGGCGACGAGCAGCTCGCGCGGCTCGCGGACACCATGAAGCTGCTCGAAGAGCTCGGTCACCGCTGCGAGCCGCTGCGGCTGGATTACGACAACGAGGCCTTCGTGACGTCCACCTTGCCGCTGTGGGCGACGACGCTGGGCCACTACATGGCGCTGTTCGCACGCCGCACCGGGCGCGACATCGGCCCGCAGACCACCGAGCGGGTGACCTTGTCGATCTATCGCTACGGCCAGTCGCTGACGGCCTTCGAGCTCGAAGCGGCGATGTCGACGCAGAACGCGATCAGTCGGCAGGTCGCGCGTGCCATCGCGCCGTACGACGTGCTGCTGACACCGGCCCTCGTGCGCGACGT
>JBFWSI010000018.1:0-15337 GCA_050248455.1 Gammaproteobacteria bacterium
GTCCGGCGTGGATTCCCGCTTGCGCGGGAATGACGGTACACAACACGCGGTGGAGCGTATTTGCGCTCGGCTATATAGCCACGGAGGGCACGGAGGAAGAAAGGGATTGTTCGAAGCTTCCACAGCGCCGGCGCCAATGGTAGCGATGAAGTTACGGAGGCGCGGGCCCCACCATTTTCTTCTTCGTGTTCTCTATGTTCTCCGTGGCTAGATTAAACGACATTCCAGACGGCACAGAGCCCCGGATTCGTTGCGCTCTCCAGTGCGAGGGGCTGCTACTCGGCTATGCGTCGGACTTCCTCGAGCGTTGCCGCCGGCTCGGGCCGCAGCGTGTAGTCCGGATCGACGTCGACCGCGCGCACGATGCCGCTGCGATCGACGACCAGGCGGCCCGGCATCGGCAGCGTCCAGCTGTCGTCGCCGTTGCAGGCCGGCAGATCGATGCCGAAGCCCAGGTAGACCGCGCGCAGATCCGGCGGCAGCGTGAAGCGCAGACCGAGCTGCGCTGCGTAGCCGTTGCGCGGATCGCTCAGGATGTCGAAACCGAGCTGGTGTTTCTCGACGATGGAAAGTCCGTGTGCGGGCAGCTGCGGCGACAGGGCGACCAGGGTTGCGCCGAGCTCACGCAGCGGGTCGACGATGTCTTGCAGAGCGTACAGCTCCGCTACGCAGTAGGGTCACCAGTGTCCGCGGAACACCGTCAGCACGACGGCGCCGCGTTCGAGCAGGTTCTGCGATTCGACGCGCTCGCCGCGCATGTTCACGAGCGAGAACGGTGGTAACGAAGCGCCGACCGCTATCACGCGCTCGAGGATGCCGGAGCCGCGAAGATCCGCCGTCGCGCGGTGCATCGTCGCGAGCTTGTCCGCGGGAATGCGTTGCTCCGCGCCGGCCCGAATCTGATCGAGTTTCTCACGCAGGCTCATGAGGCGGTCCTCCGTCGGCGCGGTGGCGACGCATGGAGCATCTCAGAATGCGGATGTTTCGGGAAGCGGGCGGATGCGCTGCGACGGCTCGTCCCGCGCGCGGCGGCTGGCGGTGCGCTGCGTAGCCCGGGTGCAGCGCGCAGCGCGTAACCCGGGATCGGGCATTTCCGCAGCCGGGAAGATCCCGGGTTTCGCTACGCTGCACCCGGGCTACCAGCGGTGGGAGTGATTTACCAGGGTTCGTTGCGGGAGCGCAGGTCGAGCTCGAAGGTCCACGCGCGCGGCGGCTGGCGGTGCAGGTACCAGTAGGCCGCGGCGAGGCCGTCGAGATCGAGCAGGCGATCGCCGGCTTCGCGCGCAAACTCGGGCAGGCGCGTACGCAGCATGTCGCCGTCGATGCCGCCGTCGACGACGACGTGGGCGACGTGCAGGCCTGCCGGGCCGCATTCCTTCGCGAGCGCCTGGGCGAGGTTGCGCAGCGCGCCCTTCGACGACGCGAACGCGCCGAAGCCCGCCTTGCCGCGCAGCGAGGCGCTCGCGCCGGTGAAGATCAGCGTGCCGCCGGCCGGCAGCATGCGCCGCGCCGCTTCGCGGCCGACGAGGAAGCCGCCGTAGCAGCCGATGCGCCACGCGGACTCGAAGAAGCGCGCGTCGATGTCCGCGATCTTGCCGGCCGCCATGTTGCCGGCATTGAAGACCGTGAGCTGCAGCGCGCCCGGGCCGGCGCAGGCCGCGTCGAAGGCGGCGCTCACGCTCGCCTCGTCCGTCGCGTCGGTGACGACGGCGCTCGCGCGGCCGCCGTCCGCCGCGATCGCGGCGACGACTTCGTCGAGCCGCGCCTGCGTGCGGCCGGCAACGAAGGCGTGCAGGCCTTCGCGTGCCGCACGGCGCGCGACGCTCGCGCCTAGTCCTTCGAGCGCGCCGACGCCGACGACCAGCGCCTTGTGTGCTTGAGCAGTCATCAGATTTCCTCCGGATCGGTGGGATCGGGCATGCCGCGGCCCCGGTGCGCGTAGAGAAGATGGACGTCGGTCCTCATCGACCTGCGTGCCTCAGAACACGACCAGCGTGCGCGCCTCGATGCTCTCGCGCGGCGTGCAGCCGGGCGGCGGCGACGGGTGCGTGAACGCGGTGTGCGGCATGAAGCGCGCGCGACCGTCGGTCGCAGAGTCGTAGCACTTCAGCAGCAGCGCCTCGCTGGGCTGCATGTCGGGAAACCAGTACCAGCGGTGGGCGGCCGCGTGGCGCAGGGACTGGATCTCGCCGGTGTGGCCGGGCCGCTCGAGATCGCGCTCGACGTAATGGTGGATCGGCGTGTCGACGATGTCGTCGGCGCCGACCGTGCGCGCGTCGCAGAGTGCGAGCGGCAGATCCTGCACGGGGCCGATCAGTGGCCGCCACAGGTTCACGAGCGCGCAGCGGCGGCCGGCGAGATCCTCGCGACCGTGATCGGCGAGGACTTCGCGCGCGCGGCGCGGGCCGGAGTTCACGGTGTAGTCGTTGTGCGCGGCTTCGACCGGCACGCGCACGCCCGTTTCGCCGCGGCCCGCCCGCACCCGGCTGCGGACATTGTGATCGAACACGAACACCGCCCGTGCGGCGAGCCGCGCGCGGACGAATTCGGCCACCTGCGGATAGTAATGCTCCCGCACGTACCGATCGTCGCAGCAGTCGCCGTCGACGGGCGGGAAGGCGCACGGCACGAAGCCCTGTACGTCGATGTCGAGCGCGTCCGCGAGCGGCCGCGCGTCGTGGACGGGCATCGTCACGAAGGCGATCGGCGGTCGCGTCGACGGCCGTCCCGAGCTCACGGGGTACACGCGATGCTCGACGGGCCCGTCGCCGTCCGCGAGGTAGGCGATCGGCGCGCGGACGTCGGCCGGCGAGCTCACGCGCGCGCTCCCGGCCGGCGATCTCTCACCACAGTCCCCACTTCTGCACCTCGGCGCGGCCGACCACCATGTGATGGACCTCGTCCGGACCGTCGGCGAAGCGCAGGTGGCGCACGTCGGTGTAGAGCTCGGCGAGCGGCGTCCACTGCGAGATGCCGGCCGCGCCGTGGATCTGGATCGCGGCGTCGATGATCGCGCAGACCTTCTCCGGCACCATCGCCTTCACCGCGCTGATGTAGACGCGCGCCTCCTTGTTGCCGAGCACGTCCATCGCCTTCGCGGCCTGCAGCACCGCGAGCCGCATCGCGTTGATCTCGATCCGCGCGCGCGACACGAGCTCGAGATTCTTGCCGAGCTTGATCAGCGGCTTGCCGAAGGCGACGCGCGTCGCGCCGCGCTTGACCATCAGCTCCAGCGCGAGCTCGGCCTTGCCGATCGAGCGCATGCAGTGGTGGATGCGGCCCGGGCCCAGCCGCAGCTGCGAGATCTCGAAGCCGCGCCCTTCGCCGAGCAGGATGTTCTCCTTCGGCACGCGCACGTCCTTGAAGCGCAGGTGCATGTGGCCGAGCGGCGCGTGGTCGTGGCCGAACACGTGCATCGCGCCGAGGATCTCGACGCCGGGCGTGTCCATCGGCACCAGGATCTGCGACTGCTGCCGGCTCGGCGGCGCATCGGGATTCGTCTTGACCATCACGATCATGATCTTGCAGCGCGGGTCGCCGGCGCCCGAGATGTAGAACTTCTCGCCGTTGATGACCCATTCGTCGCCGTCGAGCACGGCACGCGTGCTGATGTTCTTCGCGTCCGACGACGGCAGGCCTGGCTCTGTCATCACGTAGGCCGAGCGGATCTCGCCGTTCAGCAGCGGCTTCAGCCAGCGCTCCTTCTGCGCCGGCGTGCCGACGCGCTCCAGCACTTCCATGTTGCCGGTGTCCGGCGCGCTGCAGTTCAAGGTTTCGGATGCGAGCGGGTACTTGCCGAGCTCGGCCGCGATGTACGCATAGTCGAGATTCGACAGGCCCTCGCCGGTCTCCGCGTCGGGCAGGAAGAAATTCCACAGGCCCGCGGCCTTCGCCTTCGCCTTCGCGCCGTCGAGCAGCTCGAGCTGGCGCGGATGCCAGGACCAGCGATCGGTCTTCTCGGCGTCGAGCCGGAAGAACTCCTCGAGGATCGGCTCGACGCTGTCGCGGATGTGGATCTTGACCGCGTCGAGCAGCGGCTTGGCCTGCTCCGACATCGCGAGGTTGAAGAGATCGGCGTTCTGCTCGTGCATGCGTGGGCTCCTCGTGGTTTGCCGGCGATGATGACACGCAGGCGGGAGCGCGGCGAGGAGGGCGCCCCCGTTTTCGTAGCCCGGGTGCAGCGGAGCGGAACCCGGGATCCGGCATGTCCGATACGCAAGCGCTTTCGACCATGCGCGGCGCGCATCGCGCGGGGTCTTCTCGAATGCAGGAGACGACGGCGGGCGCCGATCCCGGGTTACGCGCTGCGCGCTCCACCCGGGCTACGAATCGCGGAAGAGATCGCAGGTTCGGGGCGCTAGCCGCGCGCGCCCAGCTTCTCGCCGAGAAACTCCCCGATCGCTGCCAGCACCTCGCTCGCGCGCGGGATCGCGCCGGACATCCAGAACGCGCCGTGGATCAAACCCGGCAGCGGCACGTGGCGCACTTCGTTGCCGGCCTTGCGCAGGGCTACGGCGTATTCGACGGCCTCGTCGCGCGACGGATCGTATTCGGCGGTCAGGATCAGTGCCGGCGGCAGGGCCGAGAGGTCCTGCGCGTTGAGCGGCGAGGCGAGCGGGTGCTCGATGTCGGCGGGCGCGGCGAGGTAGTGATCCCAGAACCAGTCGACGGCCGCGCGCGTGATCAGATAGCCGTCGGCATAGTCGCGCTTCGAGGCGCCTTTGCTGCGGCGATCGACGACGGGATAGATCAGCACCTGCGCGGCGAGCGGAATGTCGGCGTCGCGCGCGCGGATTGCCGTCACGGCCATCAGCTGGCCGCCCGCGCTGTCGCCGACCAGCGCGATCCGGCGCGGATCGACGCCGAGTCGTGCGGCATTCGCGAGCAGCCACCTCAGCGCGGCAAGGACGTCGTCCGGCTGCGCCGGGAAATGCGCTTCGGGCGCAAGCCGGTAGGAGGTCGCGACGACCACGGCGCCGGTCTCGTTCGCGAGCGCACGGGCGGGCTCGTCGCAGACCGTGAGATTGCCGCCGATCCAGCCGCCGCCGTGCGTATAGAGGATCGCCGCGCCGTTCGCGCGCTCGGGCGTGTAGACGCGCAGCGGCACGCCGGCCAGCGCGAGCTCCTCGACCGCCGCGACGGGCTCGGGCGGGTTCTGCAGGCTCGGGAAGGTGTCGATCAGCGCTCGCGCGTCCGCGATGCTCATCTGCTCGAAGGATTTCACGCCCTGCTTGGCGAGCGCGCTGAGGATGAACTGGACGGTCGGATCGAGGGGCATGAGGCACTCCACGCGGCGATGAGGCAGGACGTCGACGGGATTACAGCACATCGTCGCCGTCGCGCCATCGGGCAGCCGGGGGAAGCCGTCGCGCGCCGACCGCGAGAGCCCGCATTCGGCGGCTACCTGATGCGGCGCACACCCGGCATCATGATGCGCACGGCGCATTGCGGAGGCGTTCCATGGCAGCATCGAATCCGGTTCGGGAACAGACGACGTCCTGTGACGTCGTCGTCGTCGGCGCAGGCTTCGCCGGGCTCTACCAGGTCCATCGCCTGCGCCAGGCGGGCTATCGCGTACGGGCCTTCGAGAAGGGCAGCGACGTCGGCGGCACCTGGTACTGGAACCGCTACCCCGGCGCGCGCTGCGACATCGAAAGCCTCGTCTACTCGTATTCCTTCGATCCCGATCTGCAGCGCGAATGGGTGTGGCCGCAGCGCTACGCCGAGCAGCCGGACATCCTGCGCTATCTCCAGCACGTCGCCGAGCGCTTCGATCTGCGGCGGCATTTCCAGTTCGACACCCGGGTCGACGCCGCCCATTACGACGAAGCCGCGAAGCGTTGGCGCGTGCGCACCTCGGGCGGTGAAGAGATTTCGACGCAGTTCCTCGTGATGGCGACGGGCTGCCTGTCGACGCCGCTGACGCCGAAGTTCGCCGGGCTCGACGGTTTCCACGGCGCGCGTTACCAGACCAGCCTGTGGCCGCAGGAAGGCGTCGATTTCAGCGGCCGGCGCGTCGGCATCATCGGCACCGGCTCGAGCTCGATCCAGTCGACGCCGCTCATCGCGCAGCAGGCCGCGCAGCTGTACGTGTTCCAACGCACGCCGCAGTTCGCGATCCCGGCCTGGAACCGCGCGCTCTCGGACGAGGAGATGCGCCACGCGCAGGAGACCTACGCGGAGATCCGCCGCCTCGTGCGCCAGTCCGAAGTCGGCATCGCCTACGAAGGCCCGGAGCATGGTGCGAAGGAGGCGAGCGCCGAGTCGCTGCAGAAGCAGCTCGAGTTCGCCTGGGCGCGCGGCGGCTACCTGATGCTCGCGGCCTATCCCGATCTGCTCACCGATCTCGAGTCGAACCGCCTCGTCAGCGAGTGGGTGAAGGAGAAGATCCGCTCGCGCATCAAGGACCCGCAAGTCGCGCGCAAGCTGATGCCGCAGTATCCGATGGGCGCGAAGCGCCTGTGCGTCGATACCGATTACTTCGAGACCTTCAACCGCGACAACGTCACGCTCGTCGATCTGCGCGAATCCGGCATCGAGCGTTTCACCGAGCGCGGCATCCGGCTCGAGAACGGCACCGAGATTGCGCTGGACGCGGTGGTGTTCGCGACCGGCTTCGACGCGATGACGGGCGCGCTGCTCGCGGTCGACATCCGCGGTCGCGGCGGACTCACGCTGCGGGAGAAGTGGAAGAACGGCACGAAGAACTACCTCGGCGTCACCGTGGCGGGCTTTCCGAACCTGTTCATGATCACGGGGCCCGGCAGTCCCTCGGTGCTCTACAACATGGTCGCGAGCATCGAGCAGAACGTCGACTTCGCCTTCGAGGCGATCGAGCACCTGCGCCGCGCCGGGCTCGCGAGCATCGAGGCCAGGCCGCGCGAGGAGCAGGCATGGACCAAGTACGTCGACTGGGTCGCGCAGCAGACGATCTACACCAAGGTGAAATCCTGGTACACGGGCGAGAACGTCGACGGCAAGCCGGCGGGCTTCATGCCCTACGCCGGCGGCGGCCTCACCTATTTCGAGTTCGTGCGCCAGGCGGTCGACAGCGGCTATCGAGGGTTCGCGCTGGCCGCGTGACGAAGCCTTCGCATATCCGAGACGCACCCGAAGAGGCGACACGCGCATGAAGATCTCGAGCAATTTCGCGCTGGCGCGGCCGCGCGACGAAGTGTGGGCGATGTTCCAGGACGTCCCGCGCGTCGCGACCTGCATCCCCGGCACGCAGATCACGGCCGCGCACGGCGACAACAAGTTCAGTGGACGCGTCGAGGTCAAGCTCGGGCCGATCGCGACCGCCTTCGAGGGTGATGCCGAGCACACGCCCGAGCCCGCGCAGTTCACGGGCATGATCGCCGGCAGCGGCCGCGATCGCGGCGCGGGCAGCCGCGCGAAATTCACCACCGTCTATCGGCTCACCGAGAGCCCGACCGGTACCGACGTCGTGGTCGAGTCGGACGTGACGCTCGCCGGCGCCGTCGCCCAGTTCGGGCGTACGGGCCTGATGCAGGAAGTCACGAATCGCATGCTGCAGCAGTTCGCGGCGAATCTCGAAGCCCGGATGATCGCCGAAGTGAACAGCGACGCCGAGCACGCACCGGCCGCCTCCGCGGCCGCGGCGCCCGCGAGCAGCATGAATCTCGGCGCGCTGCTGTGGAGCAGCCTGCTCGGCCGGCTCCGTGCACTGCTCGGTCGGGTGCGGGCGCGCGCGCATGGGCGCCGTGCCGAAGACGAACACCGCGCGCATTGACGCCGCGGGCAACGAGGAACAGTCGATGGCCTTCATCGGAAAAAATGTCCCGGCCCAGAACAGCCCCGCGCTGGTCGCCGGCGCGGGGCTCTACACGGGCGACGTCAAGCTGGATCGCATGAGCTACGCGCACGTCGTGCGCAGCCCCTACGCCGCCGCGCACATCAGGGCGATAGACGCGACCGCGGCGCTCGCGGTGCCCGGCGTCATCGCCGTCGTCACGGGCGACGATCTGCGTGCGAAAGGCTATGCGATGCCGGTCGAGGGTTTCGGCGAAGGCGTGAGGCCCAAGCCTTTCGATCTCTATCCGCTGGCCGTCGACCGCGTGCGCTATGCGGGCGAAGGAGTCGCGGCCGTCGTCGCCGAAGATCCCTATACCGCGAAACAGGCCTCGCTGCTCGTCGACGTCGATTACGCGGAGTCCGATCCCGTCGTCGACGCCGAGCGCGGCCTCGAGCCCGGTTCGCCGCTGGTCGAGCCGGGCTGGGGCAGCAACGTGCTGTTCGAAGCGCGGATGACGAGCGGCGATGCGGCGCGGATCATCGCGGCCGCCGCGCACACCGTCGGCGGCGAGCTCCATCATCATCGCTACACGGGCGCGGCGATGGAGCCGCGCGCCTATGTCGCCGATTACGATCCCTACCGCAAGAGCCTGGCGTTCTGGGCCTCGACGCAGTGTCCGCATCCGATGCGCACGCTGCTCGGCCAGACCCTGCACCTGCCGGAGAACGACATCCGCGTGATCCAGCCGAACGTCGGCGGTGCGTTCGGGCTCAAGATCCCCTACTTCCAGGAGGAAGCGCTGATCGCGGCGCTGTCGCTGGCATGCGGCCGGCCGGTGCGCTGGATCGCGGAGCGCCGCGAGGATCTGCTCACTGGCGGTCATGCGCGCGAAGGCCATTTCCGCTGGCAGGCCGCGTTCGAGCCGGACGGTCGCGTGACGGCGCTGAAGGTGCGCTACGTCGCCGACGTCGGCGCGCCCAGCGCGCTCGCCGGCTGGGGCCAGTCCTATGTGACGGGCTTCGCGCTGCCGACCTGCTACAAGATCCGCGACACCGACGTCGAAGTGATCGCGGTGACGACCAACAAGTGCGCGTGGAACGCGTATCGCGGCTTCGGCAAGGAATCCTCTTCCTGGCTGATGGATCGCGTGATGGACGCAGTGGCGCGCGAGACGGGCCTCGACAGCGCGACGGTTCGCCTGCGCAACTTCATCCAGCCCGAGGAATTTCCGTATGCGCAGAACGGCGGCGCGATCATCGACAGCGGCAACTATCCGCAGGCGCTGAAGCGCGTGCTGGAGATGATCGACTACGCGAACTTTCCGAAGCTCAAGGCCGAGGCGCGCGCCGAGGGACGCTACATCGGCCTGGGCTTGGGTCAGGAGCTGACGCCGGAAGGCTGCAGCATCGCCGGCACCGCGCGCTTCAACGGCTGGGACGGCGCGACGGTGCGCATCGGCCCCAGCGGCGAAGTGACGGTGCTGACGGGCGTGACCTCGCCCGGCACCGGCAACGAGACCGCGCTCGCGCAGATTGCGGCCGATCGCCTCGGCATCGATCTCGCGCAGGTCAAGGTCATCCAGGGCGATACGTCGATCTGTCCCTACGGCCTCGGCAACTTCAGCTCGCGCGGCGTCATCATCGGCGGCGCGGCCGTGCACGTCGCGGCCGGCGAGCTGCGCGAGAAGCTGCTGAAGGTCGCCGGCCACATGCTCGAAGTCGATCCGGGCGACCTCGAATGCGAGCGCGGCAGGATCATGCTGAAGGGCGCTCCGTTCCGCTACGTCGACACCAAGGAAGTCGTGACGAAAATCTATGCCGACTGCCACGGCGCCGCGGTCTGCGGCGTCGAGCCGGGTCTCGAGGCGACGCGCTACTTCCGCCACGACAACGTCTATCACCAGCCCGAGACCCAGGGCCGCTACAGCGCCTATCCGTCGTGGGCGAACCAGGCGACGGCGCTGATCGCCGAAGTCGATCCCGAGACCGGGCTCATCGAGATCCTGCGCTACTGCGCGGTGCACGACTCCGGCAAGGTGATCAATCCGCTGACCGCCGAGGGCAACGTGCATGGCGGCACGGCGCAGGGCATCGGCGGCGCGCTGTACGAGCACCTCGTCTACGACGACTACGGCCAGCTGACGACGACGACCTTCATGGACTACACGCTGCCGACGGCGATGGAGATCCCGCACATCGAGCTCGAGCACCAGGAAACGCCGTCGCCGTTCTCGCCGCTGGGCGCGAAGGGGGTCGGCGAGTCCGGGATCACGAGTCCGCTGGGCGCGCTGTGCGGCGCCGTCGAGGACGCGCTGCGCGACTTCGACGTGCGCGTCGATCGCCTGCCGCTGTCGCCCGAGCGCGTGTGGAATGCGATCCATGCCCACGAGGCGCGCGCATGATCGCCGGCGAATTCGAGTACTTCGCGCCGAAGACGCTGCCCGAGGCGCTGCGGCTGCTGCGCGAGCGCGGCAGCGGTTGCAAGCTGCTCGCGGGCGGCATGACCTTGGTGCCGATCATGACGCTGGGGCTCGCGCAACCCGAGGCGGTGGTGAGCCTCAACCATCTGCATGGCCTCGACGGCGTCGAGGACGTCGGCCCCGCGCTGCGGCTGGGCGCGATGACGCGCCATGCGACGCTCGGCGCGCATCCGCTGGTGCTGCAGCATGCACCGCTGCTGGCGGCCGCCGCGCGTGCCATCGGCGACGTGCAGGTCCGTCATCGCGGCACGCTGGGCGGCAGCCTCGCGCACGCCGAGCCCGCCGCCGACTATCTCTGCGCGACGGCGACCTTGGCCGCGCGCTTCCAGTTGCAGAAGGAAGGGCGCGAGCGCTGGCTGGACGCGGCGGAGTTCTTCGTCGACGTGATGACGACGGCGCTGGAGCCCGACGAGCTGCTGACCGCCGTCGAGATCCCCAAGCAGGCCGCGGGCTCGGGCCATGCACATCGGAGCCTGCGCCGCATCGAAGGTGCGTTTCCGATCGTGCTCGCTTCGGCGCAGATTGCGCCCCGGTTCGCCGCGGCGCGCGTCGGTCTCGGCGGCGTCGGGCCGCGCCCGATCGTGCTCGACGTCGGCGATCTGGTGCAGGGCGGCGTCACGCCGGCCGCGCTCGACGGCGTCGGCGCACGCGCCTTCGACGTCGCGGCGCATGCACTGTCCGATCTGAACGGCAGCGGCGAGTATCGTCGCGCGATGGCGCGCGTGTACGCACGCCGTGCACTCGAAGAAGCCGCTGCGGGACTCGCGTCCGGAGGAAACCGATGAAGACGCTCGTGAATCTCAAGGTCAACGGCCGCAGCCGTCAGCTCGCCGTCGACACGCGGGCCAAGCTCGCCGAGATGCTGCGCGACGAGCTACGCCTGACCGGCACGCACATCGGATGTGGCACGGGCAGCTGCGGCGCTTGCACCGTGCTGCTCGACGGCCGGACCGTGAAGTCCTGCTGCGTCCTCGCGGCCGACGTCGACGGCCAGGAAGTGACGACGATCGAAGGCATGAGCAAGCCCGGCGAGCTGAGCCCGCTGCAGCAGTGCTTCGTCCAGCACCACGGCCTGCAGTGCGGCTACTGCACGCCGGGCATGGTGCTGTCCGCGCATCAGTTGCTGAAGGACAATCCGGCGCCCAGCGAGGCCGACATCCGCCACGCGATCGCCGGCAATCTGTGCCGCTGCACGGGCTATCAGAACATCGTCAAGGCGATCCAGGCCGCGAGCGAGCTGTCGTAGGTCGGGCTGCCTTCGTCAGTCCGACCTGCGAACTCGACGAACGGACCGTATCGACGCGGAATGTCGATTCACGGACGCGCACGCGACAACATTCGACTCATCGATGACGGGCGCGTGAGCGTCGCATCAATGGGCCTGCGGCGAGCAGGCTCGAACACAACAAGGCCAGGGACGACGGCAGGGGAATCGGCGAGTTGCCTATTCCGTCGCTGAAACTGAACGAGACGAGCGACAAGTCGACCCCCGGTGCAAACGTGAAGACCGGATCTATCCACGCGACGGCCTCGACATCGTGGCCGGCTCGGACGTCTGCGCGGGCGGAGGCGACGAGCGTCACGCGATACACGTGATTCGTCTGGAGATTGACCACCACGGTACGGCTGAAACTGTCGTGATGGGTGCCCGTGCGGAGATCGGTGCGAATGATGTCCCTGGCCAGTTGAACGCCGGACGTTGCCGATTCGAACAACGCCCAGGACGACTCCAACGAGAACGTGGCATCGAAGGAGGAAGCGGAGGCTGCGCCGGTAACGGCACCGTTGACGTCGATGGCCACGCCCGTAGTCATGCTGATGGGGCTTACGATCTCCACGAAATAATTGAGCAGGCCGGAGCTACCGGCGCTGATCAGCGGCGTGTTGGCCGGCGCGTCGATGTCGACGACCGCCTCGAGAAACGGCGACGGCCTGCCGAATGAATTGAAGCCGACCACGCCGAACGGATCTTCGATGATTCCGAAGCGTCCGAACTCGGTAATGCTCGTGTCGGTGCGGCTGCCGGCGACATTCAGGCCGATGCCGGCGGTCAAGCTGCTGTCCGGCACGGGAGCCGCATATGTCGCGACGCAAAAGAGGCACGCAAACCCGAATGCAACTGCAGCTGATGGGCGCATGGCACTTCCCCTTGGTGTTGTTCGGTGAAGGAGCGAGGTGCCGTGCGTACGCGCCTGCGAGGTCGCATCGTGTAGGCGCCCGTGCTCCCACGCGTTCACTTCATCACGAATTCGCCCCGAGCGTCACGCCGAGCCAGCCCGAATCGGTAGCAGTGCCGGAAATATCGCCGAGAGGTTCAATCGAAGACGGAGCGCGCACCGTAGCCCGGAGGGAGCGCGCAGCGCGGAATCCGGAGGTCTACGCCCGCCGCGTCCGTTTCATGATTGCGGGTGTGCGTCCTTGATGGCCGTCGGGCTTCCTTCGTCAGCCCAAGCTACGAACTGATTGTTCACGAGCAAGGCGAGCGGGATGCGGGGAGGTAGCCTGGAAGGAGCGCAGCGGAATCCGGGAGGACGGACGCGGACGCCAGCTCACCTCTGCGGGGCGCCGCCTGCGGCGGCGTCCCAACTCGCTTCGCGAGCTGGTCGAACGAGAGGCTCGAATCGAGGCCTCCGAGCACGCCAAATAAAATGCCGGCTGATGCCGGCATTTTATTTGGCGCGCCCGGAAGGATTCGAACCTCCGACCACCTAGTTCGTAGCCAGGTACTCTATCCAGCTGAGCTACGGGCGCGTCGAGCGCGGCATTATCTTGAGGTGAGGGGGAGGTGTCAATCGAAGGGGCGCCGCATCGGATTGGCGGGGGGGCGGGCAGTCGCTACACTCCTGCGCAAACGCCCGCCACGAGGACAGAAAACACATGCTCAAATCCATCGACATCAATTGCGACATGGGCGAAAGCTTCGGCAACTGGAAGATGGGGGACGACGAGGGGATGATGCCCTACATCACCACCGCGAACGTCGCCTGCGGCTTCCACGCCGGTGATCCGGTGACGATGCTCGACACGGTCCGGCTCGCGAAGAAGCACGAGGTCGTCGTCGGCGCCCATCCGGGGCTGCCGGACCTGCTCGGCTTCGGCCGCCGCGCGATGAACATCACGGCCGAGGACGCCTATTCCTACATCGTCTACCAGGCCGGCGCGCTGCAGGCCAGCCTCGCGACCGAAGGCATGAAGCTGCACCACATCAAGCCGCACGGCGCGTTCTATTCGGTGCTGAAGGCGAACATGGAGCTCGCCGAGGCCGTCGCCGAGGGCATGCAGAAGCTCGGCGGCACGCCCGTGCTGTACTGGCCCGCGCCGACCACCGCCGCGATGCCGACCGCCTGCAAGAAGCGCGGCATTCCCGTCGTCGGCGAGATCTATCCCGATCTGCAGTACGCCGCGGACGGCTCGCTCGTCATCCAGCGTCACAAGCACGAAACCGACGTCGAGTTCGCCTGCGCGCAGGTCGAGCGCTACGTGAAGACCGGCAAGGTGCAGGCGATGGACGGCGCGCTGGTCGAGCTCGATGCCGTCGCGCTGTGCATCCACGGCGACGGTCCGAACTGCACCGAGGTCGGACGTGCGATCCGGCAGCGCCTGCAGTCCATCGGTTGCGACATCAAGCCGTTCATGCCCTGAGCGGCGAGCGCGAACACCTCGAGGGAAAAAACGCCCATGAAATTCGGTCTTCTGTTCACCTTCCAGCTGCCGCCCGGTTGCGGCATCGCCTGGCACGAGCCCTACCAGGACATGCTGAAGTGCCTGCCGCGCGCCGAGGAGCTCGGTTTCCATTCGATGTATCTGGCGACTCACCACGCCAAGACCGACGGTCTGTGCCCGGGCCCGATCCCGGCGCTGGGTGCGGCCGCCGCGGTGACGCAGAAGATGAAAATCGGCACCGCGGTGCTGCTGCTTCCGCTCTACGCGCCGCTGAAGCTCGCCGAGGACGTCGCGGTGCTCGACAACCTGTGCCAGGGCCGCCTCATCCTGGGGGTCGCGCCGGGCTACGTCGCGGAAGAGTTCGCCGCGCACGGCATTCCGCGCGACGAGCGCACGGGCCGCTTCGAGGAAGCGCTCGATCTGATGATCGCGGCGTGGACGCAGGACGAGTTCGAGTTCGACGGCAAGTACTTCAAGGTGCCGCGCACCGTGATGACGCCGAAGCCCGTCCAGAAGCCCTATCCGCAGCTGTGGTACGGCGTCTCGGCGAAGTCGGCGCTGAAGCGCGCCGCGCGGCGTCACGCGATCCAGATCATGTCGCCGCGCCACGGCGTCGAGGAACTGCGCGAGCACTACCAGCCCTACGAGGACGAGGCGAAGGCCATCGGCTGGAAGATTCCGTCGAAGCCGATCATTCGCCAGGTCTTCGTCGGGCCGACGATGCAGCAGGCGGAAGCGCTCGCCGCGCCGGCCATCGAGCATCTCTATCGCGAGGTCTACGGTCGTGCCTCGGCCGCCGGCGATCGCGTGCTGAGGAACGACGACGGCAGCGTGATCACCGATCACCAGCAGGTCAGCTTCGACACCTTCAAGCAGCGCTACATCGTCGGCACGCCGGAGTTCGCGATCCGCGAGATCGCGAGGTACCGCGACGGGCTCGCCTGCGACGAGATGGTGTGCTGGATGCACATGCCCGGCATCCGCGGCAAGGACGCCATGTCCTCGGTCGAGCTGTTCGCGAAGGAAGTGATGCCCGCGTTCAAGTGAGGCGCCGCGCACGCGGCACCGGCGGAGCGCCGAGCGGGCTGCGGAGCTGGAAGGCCGCTGAATGTGCGCTTCGCGCGCCACGGAGAACGCAGAGAACACGGAGGGCGAGGTCGATTGAGCCGGCGGCTCCGTAACGCGATTGCGACGACAAGCGCCGGCGCGACGGAAGTTGCCATCAATCTTTTTCTTCCTCCGTGTTCTCTGTGTCCTCCGTGGCTAAATTCATTCGGCCAATGAGTTGGCACGAGGCCCGGATCCGCTCCGCTCATCCGGGCGACGACGGTCGTTGCCGCTCGGCCGGCGCATCCCCGGGCCGCCGCGTGCGGCCCGGCTCATTTCAGGAGGATTGCATGGACGTCAGCGAGGCGGTGGCGACGAATCGCTACCAGGGC
>JBFWSI010000019.1:0-15309 GCA_050248455.1 Gammaproteobacteria bacterium
GAGAGGCGCGCACGAAGCTCGCGGGACTGCCGAAGCCGAGCTCGGCGGCGATCGTATCGACGCCCTGGCGGCCCGCGCCGAGCAGATGCGCGGCGCGGGCCTTGCGCGCATCGTCGACGAGCTGCTGGTAGCCGACCTGCGCGGCGCTGAGCCGCCGGTGCAGCGTGCGCACCGAGAGGTTCAGGCGTTGCGCCATGTCTTCCAGCGTCGGCGGCGTGCGCCGGCCCCAGGCGCGATCGAAGGCGTCGCGCAGCTCGCGCATCACGCGCGTGACGATCTCGAGCCCGCCCGCGACGATCGAGGTCTCCTCGCAGCGGCGCACCGCCGCCTTCCAGATCACCGCGTCGTGCCCGGGATTCGGCGTCGCCCGCCAGCGCGCCGGAAAGCTCAGCTCGTTCCTGCCCTGCTCGAAGCGGAATTCGGCGCGAAAGCGCGTGCGGTAGTCCTCGGCCGGCACCACCGGCGCGTGCGCGAGCCGCACGACGACGCCGGGCGCGACGCCGGCGCGCATCGTCTGCACATAGCGCAGCAGCACCAGCATCGGCAGCTCGATCAGCGGCGCAGTCAAATCCGTCAGGTCCATCAGCGTGCGCACTTCGACGCGATGGCGCTCGCCCGCGCGTGCCGCTTCCCAGGCGAGATACGGCGCGCGGTCGGGAATGAAGCGCACGAAGATGTCGATGCCGTCGCCCAGGGTCGGCGCGGTCAGCCAGGCCGCGGTCAGCGGGCCGTGGAAATGTTCGCCGAAGGCCTCGGCCCAGCGATGGTGCGCGTCGGGCCCGCCGAGCGCGGGGCCGTTGCGCATGCAGATCAGCGCTTCGCGCACCGTGATCGGCACGTCGCCCTGCAGCAGATCCGCGACCGACAGGTTTGTGCCTCGCAGCAAAGCCACCGGATCGTCGACCGCCAGCACCATCAGGCGCAGGTAGGCGCTCGGCACCGGCAGTTCCTCTATTGCTGACATCGGCCGACCCGAAATGGCAGGAAAAGCAAAATAATTGACAGCTTTGACGCAAGTCAATGCGAGCCGCCTTCGTAGAATCGAGGAGTCGAACATCCGCAGGCGCCGGGCACGCATCCGCCGCCGCATCAACTTGGAGAATGTTATGCACGTCGGAATGGCAGCAATCTTTCAGAACCCCGATCACGAGAGCGGTCACAGCGACTACGCCGTCTACCAGAAGGACATGAAGCTCGCGCTGATGGCCGAGTCGCAGGGTTTCGATTCCGTGTGGGGCATCGAGCACCACTTCACCGATTACACGATGATGCCGGACGTCGTGGACTTCCTGGCCTTCGTCGGCGGCGCCTGCCGCAAGGTCAAGCTCGGCACGATGGTCGTCGTGCTGCCGTGGAACGATCCGATGCGCGTCGCCGAAAAGATGTCCATGCTCGACTGCATGAGCGACGGCCGCGCGATCTTCGGCATCGGCCGCGGCCTCGCCCGCGTCGAGTTCGAAGGCTTCCGCGTCAACATGGGCGACTCGCGCGAGCGCTTCGTCGAGTCCGCGGAGATGGTGCTGCAGGGGCTCGAGCAGGGCTACTGCGAATACGACGGCAAGCACATCAAGCAGCCGCGCGCGCGCATCCGTCCCGAGCCCTTCAAGTCGTTCAAGAATCGCACCTACGCGGCGGCCGTATCGGCCGAGTCTTCGCAGATCATGGCGAAGCTCGGCATCGGCATCCTCGTCATCCCGCAGAAGCCCTGGGAAGTGCACGCGCAGGAGCTGAAGGAATACAACGATCTGTTCCAGCAGATGCACGGCCGCCCCGCGCCGAACCCGATCGTCGCCGGCTGGGTGATGTGCGACAAGGACGCGGGCAAGGCCGAAGCGCTCGCGCGCCAGTACATCTCGGGTTACTGGCGCTCGGTGGTCAAGCACTACGAGATGAACAGCAACCACTTCGCGTCGACCAAGGGCTACGAGTACTACTCGCGCCTGAACCAGACCATCGAGGAGATGGGCATCGACGGCATGGCGGACTTCTTCATGAACCTGCAGGTATGGGGCACACCCGAGCAGTGCTTGGAGAAGATCAGGGACATCCACTCGCGCACCGACTGCTGCGGCTTCACCGGCGTGTTCAGCTACGCCGGCATGCCGCTCGAAGTCGCGCGCGCGAACCAGAGCCTGTTCGCGAAGGAAGTGCTGCCGGAGCTGAAGAAGCTCGGCCAGCGCCCCGCGTTCGAGCTCGAGGAAGACACCGCACCGGCCTTCCTGCACGCGGTCGGCTGATTTCGCGCGGGGCCCGTCTCCCGCGCTTCCCCCTGCGCCCGGCGCTACGCCGGGCGCGCTTTTTCTTTGCGCAATCGCCGCCGCTTGATCCCGCGGCGCGCTGCTCCGGACAATCGGCCCTCCACCACGAAACACTTGGGAGTCGAGCATGGCCCTGCCGCAGAACATCGCGCCGATCAATCCGGCGCTCCTCGACACGCTGGTGCGCACCGGCGAACAGGACTGGATCCCGCAACCCATGGACCCGCAGCGCGCCTTCATCAAGGTGCTCTACACCGGCGCCGAAAGCGGGCGCTGGGCCGTGATGTTCCGCTGGCTGAAGGGCTTCACCGCGCCCCAGCACAAGCACCTGTCGGCGTCGCATACCTTCATCCTCAAGGGCAAGCTGCAGGTGCGCGACGGTGTGCTCGATGCCGGCGATTACATCTACGAGCCCAACGGCATGATCCACGGCGCGACCACCGCGCTCGAGGACACCGAGTACCTCTTCATCTGCGACGGGCCGGTGCTGTTCTTCGACGACGAGGGCTTCTGCGGCTACCTCGGCTGGGAAGAGCTCCGGCGCATGCAGCAGAAGCACGCCGAGCAGCGCGCGGCGGCCTGAGCCCGGCGCGTGGGCGGCGCCGACGATCCCTACCTCAGCTACGCGGTCCCCAGCGAACCGGCGCCAGCAGGCCACTACCGCCTGTTCGGCGCCGACGTCTCGTATTACACCGCGAAGATCGACGCCTGGCTCGCCTACAAGCGCATTCCCCATCGCCGCGAGCTCGCCACGCGCGATGTGTTCACGAGCGAGATCCTGCCGCGCATCGGCTACCCCGTGATCCCCGTGCTGGTCGCGCCGGACGGCACGACGCTGCAGGACACGAGCGAGATCATCGATGCGCTGGAAGCGGCGCATCCGCAGCCCTCGACCGTGCCCGCCGACGCCGCCGGCCGCTTCCTGAGCCGGCTGTTCGAGCTCTTCTGCGATGAATGGATCAAGGTGCCGGCCCTGCACTATCGCTGGCACTACGATGCCGACTTCGCCGCGCTCGAATTCGGACGCAACAACGATCCCGCGCTGCCGCCGGCGCGCCAGCGCGAGATCGGCGGCAGGATCGCCGCCCGCTTCTCCGCTTGGTGCACACCGCTCGGCGTGACGGAGGCGACTATCCCCGCCATCGAGGCCGATTATCTCGATCTGCTGCAGCGGCTCGACGCGCATTTCGCGACGTCCCCGACGCTGCTCGGCGGGCCACCGAGCCTCTGCGATTTCGCGCTCTATGGCCCCTTCCACGCGCACCTGCTGCGCGATCCGGTGTCCGGCCGCGTGATGCGCTCGCGTGCGCCGCACGTCGTGCATTACCTCGAGACCCTGCGCGACGCACCGGCGCCGAGCGCAACCGCGCCGACCGTGGACATCGCCGCGCTGCCCGCCACGCTGTGGCCGGTGCTCTGCCTGCTCGCGCGCGACTACGTCCCGATCCTCGTCGCCCAGCACCGGGCCCTGCAGACCTGGCTCGCGGGCGCACCGGCCGGCGAAGTGCCGCGGCACATCGGCAGTCATCGCGTCACCTTCGGTCGCGGCACGGCGCACGAGACGCACGGCGAGCGCGCCCTCTTCACCTATGACAGCTGGATGCTGCAGCGGGTGCTCGAGGTCTACGTCGGCGCCGCGCCCGCCGGGCGTGCCGCCATCGACGGCCTGTGTGCACGCATCGGCGCCGGCGCGCTGCTCACCCTCGACACCTCGCGGCGGCTGCGTCGCGAACGCTTCAGGCTGGTCCACGGCTGAGCGCGCGACGCGCTCATTCCCGCGCGTCGCCGTTCGAGCCCGCGACGCGACGCAGGTGGGCGCGCACCCGCGCGTCGACCGTGAGGCCCATCGCGCGCTCGAGCGCAGCGTCTGCCGCCTGCGGGTGATTCGCCCGTCGCTCGAGGTGCGCGAGCGCGACCCAGTAGGGTTGATGATTGCGCACGTCGTCGGCCTCGAGGGCGGCGAGCAAGCGCAGTCCCGCCTGTGCGCCTGCCGCTTCCGCGTGCGCCACGGCCTGCCCGATACGTGCGCCGATCGTCGGTGCCTGCGTCACGAGCGCATCGTAGAGCGCGGCGATCGCGGACCACGGCGCACCCGCGCCATAGGCGCGCTGGCAGTGTGCGGACTGGATTGCCGCTTCGAGCTGGTAACCGCCGGGACGACCGAGCTGCGACGCGCGCCGCAGGCGCTCCTCGGCCGCTGCAATCAGCGCATGATCCCAGCGCGAGCAGTCCTGGTCGGCAAGCGCCACGAAGCGCCCGGCGGCGTCGAAGCGGGCCGACCGTCGTGCCTCGCAATACCACAGCAGCGCGAGCAAGCCCTGCGCCTCCGCGCTGCCCGGCTGCAGCTCGGCGACCAGTTGCGCGAGATAGACGGCTTCGTCGCGCAGCACCGAGTCGGGCCCGGACGTCTGCTCGAGCGGGCTCGTCGCGGCGAGGTTCCACGCAATCGCATACGCGCCGTAGATCGCATCGAGCACGGAGGCGAGCCGTGCAGGAAGCTCGCGCTCGTCGGGCTCTTCGAAGCTCAGGCCGGCCTCCCTGATCCTCGCCTTCGCGCGCACGAGGCGCTGCGCCATCGCCTGCGGCGACACCAGGAAGGCGGCCGCGATGTGCGCCGCATCGAGCCCCAGGACGACCTGCAGCATCAGCGGCGCATGCACGGCGCGGGGAATCCCGGGATGCGCGCAGACCAGCATCAGTTTCAGCCGGGCATCGGGAAACTCCGGCGCGGCCTCGGCCGTGGCGGCACCGTCCAGCACGGCGAGCACGGCGGGATCGACGGCGACTTTCAGGTGTCGCCAATCCTGGTACAGCGCGCGCTTCGCCACCGTCAGCAGCCAGGCGACAGGCGCCTCCGGCGGGCCCTGCCGCGGCCAGTGTTCGAGTGCCGCGAGCAGCGCCGAGGACAAGGCGTCCTCGGCCGCTGCGAGATCGATGCCGCGCCGGCTGAGCAAGGCCATCAGCCGCCCGTAGGCATCGCGGGCCGCACGCTCGGCCTGTTGCCAGGCGACAGCCGCGTGCGGCGTCACCCTCAGGCCTGTTTGCCGGGAGGCATCATGACCGGCCGCACTTCGACGCTGCCGCTGTCGGCGCAGGGCGCGCGGGCAGCCCACTCGAGCGCCTCGTCGAGCGAATCGGCGTCAATCACGAAGTAGCCGCCCAGTTGTTCGTGCGTATCGGGAAACGGGCCATCCTGAACCTGCCGACGGCCTTCGCGAATGCGCACGAGCGTCGCGGTGTCCGGCGGCTCGAGACCATCGCCGTTCACGACCTTGCCGGACCCATGGAGTGCGCCGACGTAGGCGCGCCAGGCGCCCCAGTAAGCAGGCGCGCGCGCCGGATCCGTGCGTTTCGCGAATTCGTCGAGCGGTTCTCTGAAGATGAGCATGTATTGCACGTCGGTGTCCTCGTTGGCGGGAGCGCGGCGGAATGCCCGTCCTCCACTATAGATGCGCGAGGTGACCCGCGATCGACGGGGCGAGGCGAATTCCGCGCTCATGGCGCTGCCGCAGCCGCCGATACCGCGCGCGATCGCGGCGAGCGTCGCGCAGGAAGGCCCGACGCAGGCTTACCTCCACGGTCCCCGATGTGCAATGCTTGACCGACGTCCACGCGGCGCGAGCGACGGCGGCAAACCCTGCAATGCGGTGAACAGGCCTGTGAAGACAGTTCCGATGCCTACCCGCCCACGCGACGACGGCGCCCCGTGACCGAGCCCGCCGAGCGTCCGGACGGCCGACCGTTCCTGCCGCGCGAGCATGGCGCGCATCCGCCGGCGCTCGCCCCGCACTACAAGTCGAGCGTGCTGCGCTCGCCGCGCCGGCCGCTCGTGTCCCTGACGCAGACGCCGAGCGAGATCGAGGGCCCTTCCTTCGCTCATCTGCGCTTCGACGCGCGCGACAACGATCTGATCGTCAACTTCGCCCGGGCGGGCGAGACTGCCCAGGGCGAGCGGCTCATCGTGCACGGCCGCGTCATCGACGAGCGCGGCCGACCCGTGGCGGGCGCGCTGATCGAAGTCTGGCAGGCGAACGCGAGCGGTCGTTACCGGCATCCGAACGATCACTACCTGGCGCCCCTCGATCCGAACTTCGGCGGCTGCGGCCGCAGCTTGACGGATCGCGACGGCGCCTATGCCTTTCGCACCATCAGACCAGGCGCCTATCCGTGGCCGAACGGGCCCAACGAATGGCGCCCGTCGCACATCCACTTCTCGCTGATGGGCCACGGTTTCGCGCAGCGCTTGATCACGCAGATGTACTTCGAGGGCGATCCGCTGATCGCGCGCTGCCCGATCGTGCAGTCGATCGGCGACGCGGGTGCCGTCGCACGCCTGATCGCGCACTACGATCCGATGGCGACGCTGCCGATGGACGCCCGTGCGTATCGCTTCGATCTCGTGCTGCGCGGACGGTGCGCGACTTTCTTCGACAATCGGCGCGAGGGGGACTGACGTGCAGGCGAACGAGGACAGGTGTCACGAATCGCCGTCGCAGACCGCGGGCCCCTATCTGCACATCGGCCTCACGCCCAGCCTCGCCGGCCTCGCCGGCGTGTACGCGCAGAATCTCGGCGCGGTGATGCTCGCCCCGGACACGCCGGGAATGCGCATCGCGATCGAAGGCACGATCGTCGACGGCGACGGCGCGCCGCTGCGCGACGCGCTCGTCGAGATCTGGCAGGCCGATGCCGAAGGCCGCCATGCCGCATCCGACGGCAGCAGCTCGTTCACCGGCTGGGGACGCCAGGCGACCGATCTCGCGACCGGGCTCTTCCGCTTCGAGACGGTGAAGCCCGGCGCCGTGCGCTGCGCCGACGGCAGCCTGCAGGCGCCGCACGTGGCGCTGTGGATCGTCGCGCGCGGCATCAACCTCGGCCTGCACACGCGGATGTATTTCCCGGAGGACGCGGCGGCGCAGGCAGTGGATCCCGTGCTCTCCCGGATCGAGCCGCGCGAGCGCGTGCGCACGCTCGTCGCCCGCGCCGAAGGCGGCGGCCGCTATCGCTTCGACATCCGGCTGCAGGGCGACGACGAAACCGTGTTCTTCGACCCCTGACGCAGCCGGCGATGTCCTTCACGCTCGCCAGCTCCTCGCTGCTCGCGCCGCTCGTCGGCGACGCCGAGATCGCCGCGCTGTTCGACGCGCCGGCCGATCACGCCGCGATGCTCGCCTTCGAGCGCGAGCTCGCGGCGGCGCAGGCTGCGCTCGGCCTGATGCCGGCCGACGCCGCGCGCGCGATGGTGCACGCGCTCGCCGATCTCGACGCCGTCGACGACCTGCCCGGCCTCGCGGCCGCCGCGGTCGACTTCGTGCGCGACGGCCTCGCGGTGCCGGCCTGGGTCGCGGCGATACGCGAGCGGCTCGCGCCGGCGCTGCGCGCGCATTTCCACGTCGGCGTGACGAGCCAGGACCTCGTCGACAGCTCGCTGATGCTGCGCGCGAAACAGGCGTTTGAGCTGCTCGCGGCGCGACTCACCCTGCTGCAGGAGCGGCTCGCGCGCCTGTCCGCGCGGCACGGCGAACGCAGGTTGGACGCGCGCACGCGGCTGCAGCGCGCGCGGCCGATCCGCGTCGCCGATCGCCTCGCCGTCTGGGAGCAGGGGCTCGCAGGCGCGGCCGGGCGCGTCGCGGCGCTCGATTTTCCGGTGCAGCTCGGCGGACCGGTCGGCACGCTCGACGGCTTCGGCCCGCACGGAGACGCGCTGCGCGCCGTGCTCGCGCAGCGGCTGGGGCTGTCGAATCCCGGTCTGTGCTGGCACGCATCGCGCGAGCCCGTCGTGCGCCTCGCCGAAACTGCGAGCGTGCTGACCGGCGCGCTCGGCAAGCTGGGCCTCGATGCCGGCCTGATGGCGCAGAACGGCATCGACGAGCTGACGCTCGCCGACGGCGGCCGCTCGTCGTCGATGGCGCACAAGCGCAATCCCGTGCGGGCCGAGATCCTCGTCGCCGTCGCGCGCCACAATGCCGGCCTGCTCGGCAGCGTGCACCAGGCACTGCTGCACGAGCAGGAACGCTCGGGCGCGGCGTGGACGCTCGAATGGCTGACGTTGCCGCCGATGATCGTCGGCGCCGGCGCGGCGACCGGCCACGCCGCGCTGCTGCTGGACGCGATCGACCGCATGGGCCGATGAGAACGCAGGTCGCCATCGTCGGCGCCGGCCCCGCCGGTCTGCTGCTGTCGCAGCTGCTGAACCGCGCCGGCATCGCGACCGTCGTCATCGAACGCCACGATCGCGCGCACGTGCTGTCGCGCATCCGCGCCGGCGTGCTCGAATGGGGCACGGTGGAGCTCCTGCGTCGCGCCGGCGTCGGCACGCGCATGGACGCCGAGGGCGAGATCCACGACGGCTGCACGATCGCCGCCGGCGATCGCCGGTTCCGGATCGACTTCCGCGCTCACTGCGGCGTCGGCGTGATGGTCTATGGCCAGACCGAGCTGACCAAGGAACTCTACGCGGCGCAGGACGCGCTCGGCACACCGATCGTCGAGCACGCCAGCGACGTGAGCCTGCACGATCTCGACGCCGTCCAGCCGCGTGTGCGCTTTCGCGCCGGCGACGGCGCGCAGGAGCTGCGCTGCGATTTCATCGCCGGCTGCGACGGCTTCCACGGCGTCAGCAGGCCGTCGATACCGGCCGCCCGGCGCCGCGAATACGAGCGCGTCTATCCCTTCGGCTGGCTCGGCGTGCTGTCGCGCACGCGGCCCGTCGCGCCGGAACTGATCTATGCGCATCACCCGCGCGGCTTCGCGCTCGCGTCGATGCGCGGGTCGACGCTGTCGCGCTACTACCTGCAGGTGCCGCTGAGCGATCGGCCCGAGGACTGGTCGGACGACGCCTTCTGGGCCGAGCTGAAGCAGCGCCTGCCGGCGGACGCGGCAGCCCGTCTCGAGACGGGCCCGTCGCTGGAGAAATCGATCGCGCCGCTGCGCAGCTTCGTCAGCGAGCCGATGCGCTGGGGCCGCCTGTTTCTGTGCGGCGATGCTTCGCACATCGTGCCGCCGACGGGCGCGAAGGGGCTCAATCTCGCCGCTTCGGACGTGCACTACCTGTCGCAGGCGCTGATCGCGCACTATGCGGGCGACGGCGGCACGGCGCTCGACGCGTACTCGGCGACGGCGCTCGCACGCGTGTGGAAGGCGATCCGCTTCTCGTGGTGGATGACGACGCTGTTGCACGTGCTGCCCGACGAGTCGGACTTCGAGCGGCGGCTGCGCGAAGTCGAGCTCGACTACCTCGCAGGCTCGACGGCGGCATGCCGCGTCCTGGCCGAGAACTACGTCGGTCTGCCTTACTGAGCCGCGCTGCACGGAGGCTCCGCGAGTGAACGACACGCTGCCGATCGTCGATGTCGATCCCTATGCGACCGCGAACCTGCTCGATCCCTACCCGATGCATGCCACGCTGCGCGATGCGGGACCGGCCGTGCGGCTCGCAGCCTATCCGTCGGTCGTCGTCTGCGCGCGGCACGCCGAGGTCCAGGCCGTGCTTTCCGATCACGCGCGCTTCGTGTCGGGCGCAGGGGTCGGCCTCGCGAATTTCGAGCTGGAAGCGCCGTGGCGGCCGAAGAGCCTGGTGCTCGAAGCCGATCCGCCGCTGCACACGCGCATGCGCGCGGTGCTCGCCCGCGTGCTCAACCCACGTGCCGTCGCCGCGCTGCGCGCGGACTTCGAAGCCTGCGCCGTCGCGATGGTCGACCGCTGCGTCGCAGCCGGCGAGATCGACGGCATCTTCGATCTCGCGCAGGCCTATCCGCTGAAGGTGTTTCCCGACGCCGTCGGTCTCGGGCCCGACGAGCGCGAGAACCTGCTGCTCTACGGCGACATGGTGTTCAACGCGATGGGCCCGCGAAACGAATTGTTCGAGCGCAGCGTCGAGCGCGTCGCCGCCGTGACCGACTGGATCATGGAGCACTGCCGGCGTCCGCAGCTGCGCGAAGGCGGGCTCGGCGAGCAGATCCATCGCGCCGCCGACGCCGGCGAGCTGACGCCGGACGAAGCGCCGATGCTGGTACGGTCCTTCCTGTCGGCCGGCGTCGACACGACGATCAACGGTCTCGGCAACGCGCTCTACTGTCTCGCGCAGCAGCCGGACGCCTGGGCTGCGCTGCACGCGGATCCGACGCGCGCGCGCGACGCCTTTGAGGAAGCGCTGCGCATCGAGTCGACGGCGCAGACCTTTTTCCGCACCACGCTGACTTCGGTCGAGCTCGCCGGCCACGTACTGCCGCCGCACACGAAGGTGCTGTGCATGCTCGCCGCCGCGAACCGCGATCCGCGCCGCTGGCCGGACCCGGAGCGCTTCGATCTCGCGCGGCGCCCCCACGGCCATCTCGCCTTCGGGACCGGCATCCACGGCTGCGTCGGCCAGATGCTCGCGCGCCTGGAAGGCGAGCTCGTGCTCGGCGTGCTCGCGCGACGCGTGCGCCGGCTCGAGCCGCTGGGCCCGCCGGTGCGCCGCCTCAACAATACGCTGCGCGCGCTCGCCAGCCTGCCGCTGCGGCTGGTCGCCGCCTGAGCGCAGCGGCGCTCGTTCCGGGCTACAAGAGAACGATCGTCGTAGCCCGGGTGCAGCGTAGCGAAACCCGGGATCTTCATTCGGCCTAAACGCGCCCGATCCCGGGTTGCGCGCTGCGCGCTCCACCCGGGCTACGACGTTGGAGTCCCCGCCCAACCCTCCCCGCCCTCCGGGTTCTCAGTGTTCTCCGCGGCCCGCGAAAACTCTGCCTCCGGCGGAATCGCCCTAAAGCAAATCGGCCGCACAGCCGACATTTCCATCCATGACATCCGCCGGCTCGAAGACACTGCCGTGAGCACGCCCGCGCAAGCCTTGCCGAATCTCTCGCCCGCGGCGCGTATCGCGCAGGCGCTGGTCGACGATCTGTCGCCGATCGTCTCGCCGCCGGACGTGATGCTGAAGATCAACGACCTGCTGCGCGACGAGCGCGCGTCGGTCGAGGACTTCGCCGCCGTCGTCATTCGGGATCCCGGCCTGACGGCACGACTGCTGCGGCTGGTCAACAGCCCCTATTACGGCATGCCGCAGCGCATCGACACGGTGTCGCGCGCGGTGATGCTGATCGGCATGACGGAGCTGCAGAAGCTCGTCTGCTCGATCTGCGCGGTGCAGACCTTCTCGCGGCTGTCGAGCGCGGTGACCAACATGAACTCGTTCTGGCGCCACGGCGTCTACACCGGGCTGATGAGCCAGGCGATCGCGAAGCGCCTGCGCGTGCTGCACCCCGAGCGCCTGTTCGTCGCCGGGCTGCTGCACGACATCGGCACGCTGCTCGTCAACCGCCGCTATCCCGAGATCGCCGAAGAAACCATTCGCGCCTCGCGCGGCGACGAACACCTGCTGCGCGCGCTCGAACAGCAGGAGCTCGGCTTCGACCACGCGCAGCTCGGCGGGCTGATGCTGACCAACTGGCGCCTGCCGCCGACGATCGCCGATGCGATCGGCTTCCATCACGCGCCGCAGGACGCGGCGCTGGCGCCGGTCGACGCCGCAATCCTGCACGTCGCCGACACCATCGCGAACTTCTCCGGCACCGGCAGCTTCTGCGAGATGGTGGCGCCGACCGGCGACTTCGATCGCCAGGCGCTGACGGCGCTGGGCCTGCCCGTAGACTTCGACGCCGACGAGCTGATGGACGAGGTGGATCGACAGTTCGTCGAGACGATCTATCTGCTGGTGACCTGAAACGCCGGGAAGCTCCGCGAGAGCGGCGGCGTCCGGAGAGCAAAGGGCTCGCCGACCCCGAACGAGTCCGGGACGGCCTTCAAAGCTTCCACTAGTGCGCGCCGGCCTCCTCGGTCGCGCACTCCGCGGCCGGCACGAGCCGGTACTTCGCATGACACTCGACGCAGTGCCCGGACAGCTTCGACAAGGCCGGCAGCAGCTCGCCCTCCTGGCCGCCGTCGCGCGCGAGCGTCGCGAGATCGTCGAAAGCGGCATGCGTCGAGCGCCCGAGCTTGACGAACTGGTGCGGCAGGCCCGCGTGATGGTTCGCCGCGTGTTTCTCCACTTGCTCCGCCAGCGCAGAGCCCGCGCCGGCGGCGCGTTCGGTGAGCGCCTCGAAATCGCGCTGGGCGAGCGCCGCATGCACGCCGTGCAGCGCCCCGAGCAAGGTGCGCATCTCCGCGTGCAGCCGCTCGCGCATGTCGTCGGCGAGGCAGAGGCCGATGGTCTCCTTCGCCACGCTGGGTGCCGCTGCAATCAGGCCCAGCAGGCAGCTCGCGGCCAGGCGCGCGAGCGCCCTCTTCATGCCTCCATGCCCAGCTTCAGCGGCAGCGCCGCATCGGCGACCCATTCCCACATCGAGCCATCGTAGACGGCGAGGTCGCGGTGGCCGCAGAGCGTCAGCGCGAGCGCGTCCATCGTCGCCGAGATGCCGCCGCCGCAGTAGCAGATGACGCGCGGCTTCGCGAAAGCCCCGACCGCCTCGAACAGCGGCTTCAGCTGCGCCGGCGGCAGGAAGGTGCCGTCGTTCGCATCGATCAGCGTGTCGTAGAAGACGTTCACGCTGCCGGGGATGTGGCCCGCGCGCCCATAGGTGTTCTTCTCGCCGGCATAGACGGCCGGTGACAGCGCGTTGATGGTGCACACGCCGCCGTCGCCGATGGCCGCGCGCACGGCCTCGCGATCGGCCCACAGCGCGGGCCGCGGCCGCGGTGTCAGCGTCGCCGGCACCGGCGGCGTCGCCGCCGTGCTCAGCGCGCGTCCTTCACGCCGCCATTTCGCGAGCCCGCCGTCGAGCACGGCGACGTCGTCGCAGCCGACCGAGCGGAACATCCACCACAGGCGCGTCGCCCACATCGGGCTGCCGCTGCTATAGACGACGACGCGGCGGCCGTCGCCGACGCCCAGCGCCCCGGCGAGCGCGCAGAAACGCGCGGCCGGCGGCATCATGAACTTCACGTCGGTGCTCTGATCGGAGAAGGTCTCGATCAGATCGACGAACTGCGCACCGGGCACATGGCCCGCGTCGAACTTCGCGCGCCCGCTCTCGGTCGTGTAGCCATAGCCGTCGGGATTCGGGTGCAGGAACACCGTGGCGTCGAGGATCGACAGATCGTCCGCCCCGAGCTCGCGCGCGAGCCAGTCGGTGCCGACCAGGAAACCGGGCATCTTCATTCGAGCTCCTCCCTCCGCGTTCGATGTCCCCACGGCGGGGATTGACGCGCTCGTCGTTGGCTTTGTAGGGTCCGTCGTCATACAAACCCAATCGATGCGTCCGCGCAAGGGCGTTGGGCCCACGGGCGTGTCCGCGCGGAGGACACATGGCGACAACGGGCAAAGCGAAGGGCTTCGAACTCGAGGAGGCGACCATCGCCGGCATCCAGCGCGCGTTTCGCGCCGGCCGGCTCACTGCGCGCGAGCTGGTCGACGCCTATCTGAAACGGATTCGGCGCCTCGATCGGGACGGCCCTGCGCTCAACGCCGTCGTCACGGTCGATACCAGGGCCCGAAGCCGCGCCGACGCGCTGGACGAGGCGCTCGCCGCGACCGGCAAGCTGCAGGGGCCACTGCACGGCATCCCGATCCTGCTGAAGGACTGTCTGGACACCGTGGACATGCCGACGAGCTACGGCAGCGTCGCCTTCGCCGATCATCGCCCGGCGCGGGACGCGACGGTCGTCACGCGGCTCAAGGCCGCCGGCGCCCTCATTCTCGGCAAGACGACGCTGCCGGATTTCGCGACCTCGTGGTGGGCCTACTCCTCGCGCAGCGGCGAGACGCGCAACCCCTACGATCTCGCCTGCGACCCGGGCGGCTCGAGCTCGGGCACCGGCACCGCGATCGCGGCGAACTTCGCGACGGTGGGCCTGGGCACCGACTGCGGCGGCTCGGTGCGCGTGCCTGCGTCGCACTGCAACCTCGTCGGCATCCGCTCGACGCCGGGCGTCGTCAGCCGCAGCGGCAGCTCACCGCTCGTTTCCTTCCAGGACACGGTCGGGCCGATGGCGCGCACGGTGCGCGATGCGGTGACGGTGTTCGACGCGATCGCGGGCTACGATCCGGACGACAGCCTCTCGGTGAACTACACGATCTCGCGGCCGCCGAAGCGCTACACCGACGCGCTGGACGGCGACGGCCTGAAGGGCGCGCGGCTGGGCCTGGTGACCAACGCGCTGGGCAGCGATCGCGATCCGCACGCCGAGCCCGTCAACGGCGTGGTGCGCGCCGCGGTGCAGGCGCTGGTCGGCGCCCGCGCCCAGGTCGTCGAGGTGCAGATCGCCGATCTCGCGCTCCACCTGCGCGACACCTCGATGTACCTCAACTGCTCGCGCCACGATCTCGACGCCTTTCTCGCCGGCCAGCGCAACGCGCCCGCGCGCGCGCTGCGCCAGCTGTACGAGACGCGGCAGTACCATCCGATGCTCGATCTGTTCGAAGCCTGCATCCGCGGCCCGGCGCTGCCGGAATACGATCCGCAGTATTTCCGGCGCCTCGCCGCGCGCGAGCTGTTCCAGCGCCAGATCGTGAACCTGATGGCCGCGCAGCGCCTCGACGCGCTGATTTTTCCGGACGTGCAGATCCCGCCGCCGACGCGCGAGCAGCTGAACACGAAGGTATGGACGACGCTGACCTACCCGACCAACACCTTGATCGCCTCGCAGGCCTGGCTGCCCGCGATCACCGTGCCGGCCGGCTTCGCCCACGATCGCCTGCCCGTCGGGCTCGAGTTCGTCGGCAAGCCCTACGACGAAGCCACCCTCTTCCGGCTCGCCTACGCCTTCGAGCAGCGCACGCAGCACCGTCGGGCACCGGCGCTGTAGTGCTTCGGATGAGGCAGTGACTGCTGATGTGCCTCCTCAATCTCGCCACGGAGGGCACGGAGGAGGAAATGGGCTGATTGGGCGGTCCGGATACGCGGTGCCAATCGAAGCATCGACGGATCGGCGGCTCCTCACCAATCCCTTCTTCCTCCGTGCCCTCCGTGGCTATATAGCTGAGCGTAAATCCACTCCACTGGCGGTTCGATAGCGTATGCCCGTGTAGAAACCTCCGACGTCATGCCCGCGCCAGCGGGCATCCACGCACTCC
>JBFWSI010000020.1:0-15108 GCA_050248455.1 Gammaproteobacteria bacterium
CTGCGTCAGCCCAACCTACGCGGAGGAGACGGGAGGAAAGGACCGGCGGCGTCCGCCGCCGGTCCCGGGGGCAGATCAGAGCTGCGCGAACACCGACTTCATCTGGGTGTAGAGCTCGATCGACTCCTTGCCGTACTCGCGCCCCCAGCCCGACTGCTTGTAGCCGCCGAAGGGCATGTTGGTGTCGAGCATGCCGTGGGTGTTGATCCACACGGTACCGGCCTTCAGCGCGGCGGCCATCTTGTGCGCCTTGCTGATGTCGCGGGTCCACACGCTGGCGGCGAGGCCGTAGGGCGAGTCGTTGGCGACGCGCGCGACTTCCTCGATGCTGTCGATCGGCTGGGCGACGAGCACGGGCCCGAAGATCTCTTCCCGCACGACGCGCATGTTCTCCTTGACGTCGACGAGCACCGTCGGCTCGATGAAGTAGCCTTCGCTGCCGAGGCGCTTGCCGCCGGTCGCGATCTTCGCGCCTTCGGCGAGGCCGGCCTCGATCATCTTGCTGACGCGATCGAACTGCGTGGTCGACACGACCGGACCCATCTGCGTGCCCGCTTCCATGCCGGAGCCGACCTTGATCTTCTTCGCGACCTCGGACACGCCCTCGACGACCTTGTCGAAGACCTTCTTCTCGGCGTAGAGGCGCGAGCCCGCGACGCAGACCTGGCCGCAGTTCCAGAAGATCGCGTTCGCCGAACCGGCGACGGCGGCTTCGAGATCGGCGTCGGCGAAGACGATGTTCGGCGACTTGCCGCCGAGCTCGAGCGAGACCTTCTTCAGGTTGCCGGAAGCGGCCTGCACGATCAGCTTGCCGACCTCGGTCGAGCCCGTGAAGGCGATCTTGTCGACGTCGTCGTGGCCCGACAGCGCGGCGCCTGCGGTGTGGCCGTAGCCCGGCACGACGTTGAATACGCCTTCCGGCACGCCGGCTTCGAGCATCAGCTCGGCGAGGCGCAGCGCGGTCAGCGGGGTTTCCTCGGCGGGCTTCAGGATCGACACGTTGCCCGTCGCGAGGCAGGGCGCAACCTTCCACGAGGCCATCAGCAGCGGGAAGTTCCACGGCACGATCTGGCCGCAGACGCCGACCGGCTCGCGCAGCGAGTAGGCGTGCATGTTCGGCAGGTTGGTCTGCGTCGTCGCGCCTTCGAGCTTGTCGCACCAGCCCGCGTAGTAGCGGAAGGTCTGCGCGGCGAGGGCGACGTCGACGGCCTTCGCTTCGGCGAGCGGCTTGCCGTTGTCGAGGGTTTCGAGCAGGGCGAGCTCTTCGGCGTTCTTGTCGATCAGCTCGGCGATCTTCCACAGGATCATCGAACGCGCGGCCGGCGGCAGCTTGGCCCAGGCCGGGAAGGCGCCGCGTGCCGCTTTCACGGCGAGATCGATGTCCGCCTTGTCACCCTCGGCCACCTTCGCGAGCACCTTGCCCGTCGCCGGGTTGAAGACGTCGAAGGTCTTGCCGGACTGAGCCTCGACCCATTTGCCGCCAATCAGCATCTTGCGCGACTGTTTCAGGTACTGCTCGACCGAGGCGAGCTTGCCAGTTGGTGCGTTCATCCTCTTCTCCTCTGGTTGTGACCCCCCGGTCTCCGGGCGGGTGGCCGTGGGCACGGCCTGTGCGAACTCGTTCTAGTCGACCCCAATCAGCCCGCGGGCGTCCCCGCGGACTCGCGGCGCGCGGGCAGGGTCAGGCCCGCCACCGCGGCGCCCACGCGCGGCATCAGTTCCTCTGCGCCGTGGCGTGCGACGTGTTCGATCAGCTTGCGCCGCATCCGCGGCTCCCAGAAGCGCTCGATGTGCCCGCGGATGCCCGCGATGGCCGCCTGCTCGTCGCGCTCCGCGTCGAAATAGGCGCCGATGTCGTTCGCCATCTCGAGCAGTCGTTCAATGTTCAAGCCGCCCCTCCTGCGCGCGATGCGGCGTCGCGTGGCCGTCGTCGACGACCCGTTCCGGATGCGTGTAGACGGTGTGCCGGCCGTTGCGGACGAAGCCTAACAGAGTCAGGCCCGTGCTGTCGGCCAGGCTGACGGCCAGCGCCGTCGGCGCCGACACCGCCGCGAGCAGCCCGATTCCGGCGCGCGCCGCCTTCTGCACCATCTCGACGCTCGCGCGGCTGGTGACGATGGCGAAGCCGCGGCGCGGGTCGATGCCCGCGGCGACCAGTGCGCCGATCAGCTTGTCGAGCGCGTTGTGGCGCCCGACGTCCTCGCGCACGCACAGCACCTCGCCGGCCTCGTCGGCGTAGCCCGCGGCGTGCGTCGCGCCGGTGGCGAGGAACATCGGCTGCCGCGTGCGCATGCCGGCGAAGGCGAGGTGCAGCGCACGGCCGCTGACCCTCACGTGCGAATCGACGGGGCCGGGCCAGCGCACGGCATCCTCGAGCGTGCGGATGCCGCACAGCCCGCAGGCGCTGAGGCCGGGCAGGCGGCGCGCGTCGGGGGCGAGCGCCGCGGCCCGTGCCGCCGGGATCCGGATCGCGCACTCGATGCCGGCGAGCTCCGGCCGGATCTCGATGGCCTCGATCTCCGCCGCCGAGTCGACGATGCCCTGCGTCAAGGTGAAGCCGCGCGCGAAGTCCTCGAGATCGCAGGGCGTGGCGAGCATCACCGCATGCGCCTCGCCGTTGTAGGTGAACGCGATCGGCACTTCCTCGGCGAGGGTTTCCGCGGTCGCGGGTGCGCCGTGGGCGTAGGGCAGGTCCGGCGCGGGCTCGCCGAGGCGTCGCATCGCCCGCCGCGTGGTGCCGGCCGGCCGGGTGGGCTTGTGCACGCGCGGTGCGCTCACGAGGCGCTGTCCGCGTGGTGGCGCGCCGCGAGCAGCTGCGCCTGCTCCTCGCTGAAGCGGCGGTAGCGCTGCTGCCAGTCCGAGGGCTGCGATACCTTCATCACCTGCACCGCCGTCACCTTGTACTCGGGGCAGTTCGTCGCCCAGTCCGAATGCTCGGTGGTGATGACGTTCGCGCCCGACTCGGGGAAGTGGAAGGTGGTGTAGACGACGCCGGGCTGGACGCGCTCGGTGACGTGCGCACGCAGCACCGTGTCGCCGACGCGGCTCGCGATCCCGACCCAGTCGCCGTCGTGGATGCCGCGCGTATCGGCGTCGTGCGGATGGATCTCGATGCGATCCTCGGCGTGCCACAGCGAGTTCGGCGTGCGGCGCGTCTGCGCGCCGACGTTGTACTGCGACAGGATGCGTCCCGTCGTCAGCAGCAGCGGGTACTTGCGCGAGCTGCGCTCGCGCGTCGGCACGTAGCCCGTCAGCAGGAAGCGGCCCTTGCCGCGCACGAACTCGTCGATGTGCATCGTCGGCGTGCCCTCCGGCTGCGCGTCGTGGCAGGGCCACTGGATGCTGCCGAGCCGATCGAGCTTCGCGTAGCTGACGCCGGCGAAGGTCGGCGTCAGCCGCGCGATCTCATCCATGACCTCGGACGGATGGCTGTAGCGCATCGGATAGCCCAGCGCTTCCGACAGCATGCAGGTGATCTCCCAGTCGGCCTTGCCGCCGAGCGGACGCATCACCTGGCGCACGGGCGAGATGCGCCGTTCGGCATTGGTGAAAGTGCCGTCCTTCTCGAGGAAGGACGAGCCCGGCAGGAACACGTGCGCGTATTTCGCGGTTTCGTTGAGGAAGATGTCCTGCACGATGATGCATTCCATCGCCTCGAGCGCGGCTGCCACGTGCTGCGTGTTCGGATCGGACTGCACGATGTCCTCGCCCTGCACGTACAGCGCCTTGAACTCGCCGTCGAGCGCGGCCTCGAACATGTTCGGGATGCGCAGGCCGGGCTCGGGATCGAGCTTCGTGTGCCAGGCGGACTCGAACAGCGCGCGCGTCGCCGCGTCCGCGATGTGGCGGTAGCCCGGCAGCTCGTGCGGGAAGGAGCCCATGTCGCAGGAGCCCTGCACGTTGTTCTGCCCGCGCAGCGGGTTCACGCCGACGCCCTCGCGGCCGATGTTGCCGGTCGCCATCGCGAGGTTCGCGATGCCGATCACCATCGTCGAGCCCTGGCTGTGCTCGGTGACGCCGAGGCCGTAGTAGATCGCGGCGTTGCCGCCGGTCGCGTAGAGCCGCGCGGCCTGGCGCACGTCCGCGGCCGGCACGCCGGTGATCGACTCCGTCGCTTCCGGCGCGTGGATCGGATCGGCGATGAACTCGCGCCAGCGCGCGAAGCTGTCCGCCTCGCAGCGCAGGGCGACGAAGGCCTCGTCGACGAGGCCTTCGGTGACGATCACGTGCGCCAGCGAATTGACCAGCGCGACGTTGGTGCCGGGCCGCAGCTTCAGGTGCACGTCGGCGGCGACGTGCGGCGAGCGCACGAGGCCGATGCTGCGCGGATCGGCGACGATCAGCTTGGCGCCCGCGCGCAGCCGCTGCTTGATGCGCGAGGCGAACACGGGATGGCCGTCGGTCGGGTTCGCGCCGATGACGAAGATGACGTCGGCCTGCATCACCGAGTCGAAGGCCTGCGTGCCGGCGGATTCGCCCAAGGTCTGCTTCAGGCCGTAGCCCGTCGGCGAATGACAGACGCGCGCGCAGGTATCGACGTTGTTGGTGCCGAGCGCGGCGCGGATCAGCTTCTGCACGAGGTAGGTTTCCTCGTTCGTGCAGCGCGAGGACGTGATGCCGCCGACCGCGTCCTTGCCGTAGGCGGCGGCGATGCGCTTCAGCTCCGAGGCGGCGTGGCCGATGGCCTCGTCCCACGAGACTTCGGTCCAGGGCTCGTGGATCGACTTGCGGATCATCGGCTTCGTGAGCCGGTCCGGATGCGTCGCATAGCCGAAGGCGAAGCGGCCCTTGACGCAGGAGTGGCCGTGGTTCGCATGGCCGTCGAGGTTCGGCACCATGCGCACGACCTGCTCGCCCTTCATCTCGGCCTTGAACGAGCAGCCGACGCCGCAGTAGGCGCAGGTCGTCGTCACGCTGTGCTCGGCCTGCCCGTGCTCGATGATCGACTTCTCGGTCAGCGTCGCGGTCGGGCAGGCCTGGACGCAGGCGCCGCAGGACACGCATTCGGAGTCCATGAACGACACGCCTTCGCTCGCCGCGACGCGCGAGTCGAAGCCGCGGCCCGCGATCGTCAGCGCGAACGTGCCCTGCACCTCGTCGCAGGCGCGCACGCAGCGCGAGCAGACGATGCACTTGCTGGTGTCGAAGGTGAAGTAGGGATTGCTCTCGTCCTTCGACAGCGAGCAGTGGTTCTCGCCGTCGTAGCCGTAGCGCACCTCGCGCAGGCCCACCGCGCCCGCCTGGTCCTGCAGCTCGCAGTGGCCGTTGGCCGGGCAGGTCAGGCAGTCGAGCGGATGATCGGAGATGTAGAGCTCCATCGTGTTGCGGCGGAGCTTGGCGAGCGCCGGCGTCTGCGTGCGCACCTGCATGCCGGGCGCGACGGGCGTGGTGCACGACGCGGGATAGCCGCGCATGCCGTCGACTTCGACGAGACAGAGCCGGCAGGAGCCGAAGGGCTCGAGCATCTCGGTCGCGCACAGCTTCGGAATGTTGATGCCGGCCTCGGCGGCAGCGCGCAGCACCGAGGTGCCCGCGGGCACGGCGACGGCGCGGCCGTCGATCGAGACGGTGACGGTTTCATCGGTGGTACGGGCTGGCGTACCGAGATCGCGATCAGTGATAGACAACATCGGCGTAGTCCTCGCATGAGGGGGCGTCAGTGCTCGCGCTGAAGGCCTCCAGCCGCATCAGGCGCTCTGCGCGAGACTGTCTCGAACTTGAAGACCGAAGTCCTCCGGATAATGTTTGAGTGCGCTCTGCACCGGCAGCGGCGTGAGGCCGCCGAGGGCGCACAGCGAGCCGTGCAACATGGTGTCGCAGAGATCGTTCAACAGCGCGAGGTCGCGCTCGCGCGCCGTGCCGGCGCGCAGGCGATCGATGACCTCGACGCCGCGCGTCGAGCCGATGCGGCAGGGCGTGCACTTGCCGCAGGATTCGAGCGCGCAGAATTCCATTGCATAGCGCGCGTAGTCCGCCATGTCGGCGGTGTCGTCGACGGCGACGATGCCGCCGTGGCCGAGCATCGCGCCGACGGCCGCGAAGGCCTCGTAGTCGACCTTCGTGCCGAACTGCGCGGGCGGCATCCAGGCGCCGAGCGGGCCACCGACCTGCACGCCCTTCAGCGGCCGGCCGCTCGCGCTGCCGCCGCCGTAGTCGTACAGCAGTTCCTGTAGCGACACGCCGAAGGCTTTCTCGACGAGGCCGCCGCGCGCGAGATTGCCGGCGAGCTGCAGCGGCAGGGTGCCGCGCGAGCGCCCCATGCCGAAATCGCGGTAGTAGTCGGCGCCGCGGGCGAGGATCACGGGCACGGTCGCGAGCGAGATCACGTTGTTGATCACCGTCGGCAGGCCGAACAGGCCCTTGATCGCCGGCAGCGGCGGCTTGAAGCGGATCTGGCCGCGCTTGCCTTCGAGGCTTTCGAGCAGCGAGGTCTCCTCGCCGCAGATGTAGGCGCCGGCGCCGCGTCGCACTTCGAGCTCGAAGCGGCGCCCGCTGCCCTGGATGTCCGCGCCGAGGAAGCCGGCTTCGTAGGCGAGCCGGATCGCCTCGTTCAGCACGCGCCAGGCGTCCGGGTATTCGACGCGCAGGTAGATGTAGCCGTGCGTCGCGCCGACCGCGAGGCCCGCGATCGTCATGCCCTCGATCAGCGTGAACGGATCGTCCTCCATGATCATGCGATCGGAGAAGGTGCCCGAATCGCCTTCGTCGGCGTTGCAGACGATGTACTTCTGCGGCGCCGCCGTGTCGAGCACGGTGCGCCACTTGATGCCGGTCGGGAACGCCGCGCCGCCGCGACCGCGCAGCCCGGACTGCGTGATCGCGTCGACGAGATCGGCCGGGCCCTTCTCCAGCGCCCGCGTCAGCCCGACATAGCCTTCGTGGGCGCGATAGTCGGCGAGCGACAGCGGATCGACGAGGCCGACGCGCGCGAAGGTCAGGCGCTCCTGCGCCTTCAGGTACGGAATGTCCTGCGTCGGCCCGAGGCGCCGCGGATGCGCGCCGCCGCGCAGGAAGTCGGCGTCGAACAGGCTGCGCACCTCGGCGGCCTCGATCGGGCCGTACGCGATGCGCGTGCCGTCGACCGCGACCTCGACCAGCGGCTCGAGCCAGAAGAGCCCCCAGGAGCCGTTGCGCACGACGGTGACGTCGAGGCCACGCGCGCCCGCTTCGCGCGCAATCGCGGCGGCGACCGCGTCGGCGCCGACGGAGCGCGCGGTGGCGTCGCGCGGGACGTAGACGGTGATCATGCGCCGGTCTCCGTCGCGAGCAGCGCGTCGAGACGCGCGGGGCTCATGCGGCCGTGCAGCTGCTCGTCGAGCATCACCGACGGCGCGCAGGCGCAGTTGCCGAAGCAGAACGCGGGCTCCAGCGACAGCGCGCCGTCGGCGGTGGTCGCATGGAAGTCGATGCCGAGGCGCTCGCGCGCATGCGCGGCCAGCGCGTTCGCGCCCATCGCCTGGCAGGCTTCGGCGCGGCAGATCCGCAGCGTATGCCGGCCCGGCGGGGTGTCGCGGAACCAGTCGTAGAAGCTGAACACGCCGTGCACCTCGGCGCGCGAGACGTTGAAGACGTCGGCGATCACCGGAATCGCCGCCGATGCGACGTAGCCGAAATGATCCTGCAGCGCGTGCAGCGCCGGCATCAGCGCGCCGGGAGTGCCGACCAGCGGCGCGAGCAGCGCGCGCGCCGCGGCTTCGTCCCAGGGCGGCAAGGCGGAGGTCGAGGGAAAGGTGGCGTCTGGCATCGGCTTGGCCGCCGCTCAGGCGAGCGCGGCGATCTCCTGATCGGTGAACAGGCGGCTGCGCGTCAGGAAGCGCAGCCCTTCGGGGCCTTCGAGCGAGAACATGCCGCCGCGGCCCGGCACGACGTCGATGATCAGCTGGGTGTGCTTCCAGTACTCGAACTGCGCGGCGCTCATGTAGAACGGCGTGCCGCCGATCTCGCCGAGCTTGACGTCCGAGGCGCCGACGCGGAACTCGCCGGCGGGATAGCACATCGGGGCGCTGCCGTCGCAGCAGCCGCCGGACTGGTGGAACATCAGCGGGCCGTGCTGACGCTCGAGCTTCGCGATCAGCGCGAGCGCGGCGTCGGTGGCGAGGACCCGCTGGATGTCCGTCATCGCCATGTCCTCAGAAGAAGCCCAGCGCCTTCGCGCTGTAGCTGACCAGCAGGTTCTTCGTCTGCTGGTAGTGCGAGAGCATCATCAGGTGCGTCTCGCGCCCTATCCCCGAGCTCTTGTAGCCGCCGAAGGCCGCATGCGCGGGATAGGCGTGGTAGCAGTTCGTCCACACGCGACCGGCCTGACAGCCGCGGCCGAAGCGATAGGCCGTGGTGCCGTCGCGCGACCACACGCCGGCGCCGAGGCCGTAGAGCGTGTCGTTGGCGATCGACAGCGCGTCGTCGAAGTCCTTGAACTTCGTCACCGCGACGACGGGCCCGAAGATCTCCTCCTGGAACACGCGCATCTTGTTGTGGCCTTCGAGGATCGTCGGCTGCATGTAGTAGCCGCTCTTGAGCTCCGCCGGCACCGCGTTGTTGCGCTCGCCGCCGATGCGGCACTTCGCGCCTTCCTGCTGGCCGATGTTCACGTAGCTCAGGATCTTCTCCATCTGCTCGCTGGACGCCTGCGCGCCGATCATCGTCGCGACGTCGAGCGGGTTGCCCTGCTTGATCTTCTTCACGCGGGCGATGGCCTTGTCGAGGAACTGGTCGTAGATCGATTCGTGGATCAGCGCGCGCGACGGGCAGGTGCAGACCTCGCCCTGGTTCAGCGCGAACATCGTGAAACCTTCGAGCGCCTTGTCGGCGAAGTCGTCGTCCTTGGCGAAGACGTCGGCGAAGAACACGTTCGGCGACTTGCCGCCGAGCTCCAGCGTGACGGGAATGAGGTTCTCGGACGCGTACTGCATGATCAGGCGGCCGGTGGTCGTCTCGCCGGTGAACGCGACCTTCGCGATGCGCGGGCTCTGCGCGAGCGGCTTGCCGGCCTCGACGCCGAAACCGTTGACGATGTTGACGACGCCGGGCGGGATCAGATCGCCGATGACTTCCATCAGCTTCAGGATCGATGCCGGGGTCTGCTCCGCGGGCTTCATCACCACGCAGTTGCCGGCGGCGAGCGCGGGCGCGAGCTTCCACACTGCCATCAGCAGCGGGAAGTTCCACGGGATGATCTGGCCGACCACGCCCAGCGGTTCGTGGAAGTGGTAGGCGACGGTGTCGTGATCGATTTCGGACAGCTTGCCTTCCTGCGCGCGGATCGCGGCCGCGAAGTAGCGGAAGTGATCGACGGCGAGCGGCAGGTCGGCGGCGAGCGTCTCGCGGATCGGCTTGCCGTTGTCCCAGGTCTCGGCGAGCGCGAGCATTTCGAGATTGGCCTCGACGCGGTCGGCGATCTTCAGCAGCAGCGTCGAGCGCTCGACCGGCGAGCTGCGGTTCCAGGCGGCCTTGGCCGCGTGCGCGGCGTCCAGCGCGAGCTCGACGTCGGCGGCCTTGGAGCGGGGGATCTCGCAGAACACCTTGCCCGTCACCGGGGTGACGTTTTCGAAATACTCGCCAGCGACCGGCGGCACCCACTTGCCCCCGATGTAGTTGGCATAGCGCTGCTTGAATTCCACCTTCGCGCCGGGGGTGCCGGGTTGCGCGTATTCCATGTCGACCTCCAGAGTTTCCGTTGTATGTTCGTGCGTGACGCGGACGATCATCGGACCGCGTCCGGGGTGCGACGTTCGGGCGCCGGATGCCGGAACGCTCGCAGCTCACCACCGATCGCCAGCGCGATCCGGCATGTGGCGCTTTTCGTCGGACCAGCGGAAGCGACGACAGGCGGGTGAGGCGGCCGGCGCATGCAGGGGAAATGCCTCTGCGCGCGCCGCCATCGAGGTGAGGCGGGCGTTCTCGTCAGCCGGGCGTCGAGCCGCCCGAGCCCTGGCGGCAGCGGTGGGCTCGAGGGCTGCGCGGGCGATGGATTCGCGCCCCGCAGCATCACCGGCATCGCGAACGTTCCGTCGCGCCGTTGGTCCCCGTCCGTCACGCCCTCGCGTCGACGATGCGTGGCCCGATGCAAGGCCACGCGATCTAGGATCTGCGTCGGCCAGTATAGTCCCCGCGCGAAACCCAGATAAATAGGCGGGCCGCGGGTGATTCTCCGGTTTTTGCGCCGAGCGTGACGGTGCGCTCAGGGGCGGGACAGGAGCGGCGCGTCGTGGGCGGCGAGCATGGCTTCGGCGTGCTCGAGCACGAAGTAGCGGAAGGCCTCCGCGGCCGGCGACAGCACCTTCGACTGCAGGTGGACGAGGTTCCAGGTGCGCATGATCGGCGTGCCCGGCAGGTCCAGCACGCGCAGCAGGCCCGCCTGCAGCTCCAGCCCCAGCGTGTGCAGGGACAGGAAGCTCACGCCCATGCCCGCCATCACCGCCTGCTTGATCGTCTCGTTGCTCGGCATCTCCATCGTCACCCGCGGCGCGAGCTGCTGCTGGCGGAAGTAGTCTTCCATCGCCCGCCGCGTGCCCGAGCCCGGCTCGCGGACGATGAAGGGCTGCGCTTCGAGCTCGGCGAGCGGCGGCTTGTCGTCCTTCGGCAGCAGCGGCCCGGGCGGCGCGACGAACACCAGCGGATGGGCGGCGAAGGGCTCGGCGCGCGTCGCGAGCTCCTTCGGCGGCCGGCCCATGATCGCGAGGTCGATGAGGCTCTCCTGCAGGGCGGCGACGAGCTGCTCGCGGTTGCCGCTGACCGTCAGCCGCGCCTCGATGCCGGGATGCTCGCGCCGGAAGGCGGCGAGCAGCCGCGGCACGAAGTATTTCGCGGTGCCGACCAGGCCGATCGCGAGCACGCCGGTCTCGGTGCGCCGCAGCCGCGCCATCGCATCCTCGGCGTCCTTCAGCGTCGACAGCACCCGCTTGGCATAAACCAGGAAATACTCGCCCGCCGTGGTCAGCGACACGCTGCGGCCGCGGCGATCGAACAGCGGCAGCTCGACCGCGGCCTCCAACTCCTTGATTTGCATGGTGACCGCGGGCGGCGTCAGGTGCATCGCCTCGGCCGTGCGCACGAAGCTCTGCCGCTTCGCGACCTCGACGAAGAGCTGGAGCTGGCGCATCGACAGCGAGCGGATAGCCATGATTAAGGAATTCTTAATTCGAAACGAACAAGGTCTGAATTTACCTTAAGCATAGCCGCGCCTACTTTCCCCGCACAGCGAAACCGCCCCCGAGGAGAGCAGCGTGAACTCACAGGCCGAAGCCGGCGCCATCAAGGACGCGAAGGAACGTTATCGCGCAGGGGTCCTGAAATACCGCCAGATGGGCTACTGGGACGCCGACTATGCGCCGAAGGACACCGACGTCGTGTGCCTCTTCCGGATCACGCCGCAGGACGGCGTCGACCCGATCGAGGCGGCGGCCGCCGTCGCCGGCGAGTCGAGCACCGCGACCTGGACCGTGGTGTGGACCGACCGCCTGACCGCCTGCGAGCGCTACCGCGCCAAGGCCTACAAGGTCGAGCCCGTGCCGGGCCGCCCCGGCCAGTTCTTCGCGTGGGTCGCCTACGACCTCGTGCTGTTCGAAGAGGGGTCGATCGCGAACATGACCGCGAGCCTGATCGGCAACGTGTTCTCGTTCAAGCCGCTCGCCGCCTGCCGGCTCGAGGACATCCGCATCCCCGTCGCCTACGTGAAGACCTTCAAGGGGCCGCCGACCGGCCTCGTCGTCGAGCGCGAGCGCCTCGACAAGTTCGGCCGCCCGCTGCTCGGCGCGACGACCAAGCCCAAGCTCGGCCTCTCCGGCCGCAACTACGGCCGCGTGATCTACGAGGGGCTCAAGGGCGGTCTCGACTTCATGAAGGACGACGAGAACATCAACTCGCAACCCTTCATGCACTGGCGCGATCGCTTCCTGTACGTGATGGACGGCGTCAACAAGGCGGTGGCCGCGACCGGCGAGGTCAAGGGCAGCTACCTCAACGTCACCGCGGCGACGATGGAGGACATCTACGAGCGCGCCGAGTTCGCGAAGGAGCTGGGCTCGGTGATCGTCATGGTCGATCTGATCGTCGGCTGGAGCGCGATCCAGAGCCTCGCGAACTGGGCGCGCCGCAACGACATGATCCTGCACATGCACCGCGCCGGCCACGGCACCTACACGCGGCAGCGCAACCACGGGATCAGCTTCCGCGTGATCGCGAAATGGCTGCGCCTCGCCGGCGTCGATCACCTGCACGCGGGCACCGCGGTCGGCAAGCTCGAAGGCGATCCGATGACGGTGCAGGGCTACTACCACGTCTGTCGCGACGCGATCACCCGGCAGGATCTGCCGCGCGGCCTGTTCTTCGATCAGGACTGGGCGGACATCAAGAAGGTGATGCCGGTCGCGAGCGGCGGCATCCACGCCGGCCAGATGCACCAGCTGCTCGATCTGTTCGGCGACGACGTGGTGCTGCAGTTCGGCGGCGGCACCATCGGCCACCCGGCCGGCATCCAGGCCGGCGCCGTCGCCAATCGCGTCGCGCTGGAGGCGATGGTGAAGGCGCGCAACGAGGGACGCGACCTCCGCCACGAAGGGCCGGACATCCTGCAGCAGGCCGCGCGCTACTGCACGCCGCTGAAGCAGGCGCTCGATACGTGGAAGGACGTCACCTTCGACTACACCTCGACCGACACCAGCGACTACGCCGTGACGCCGGCGGTCGCCTGAAGGAGCCGCTGCAATGATGACCAACCCGACCGGCCGCGTGACGCAGGGCCAGTTCAGCTTCCTGCCCGATCTCAGCGACGAGGAGATCCGCCTGCAGATCGAATACGGCCTGCGCCGCGGCTACGCATGGAGCGTCGAGTACACCGACGATCCGCATCCGCGCAACACGTATTGGGAGATGTACGGCATGCCGATGTTCGATCTGGTCGACGCCGCCGGTGTCCTCAACGAGCTGCGCGCCTGCCGCGACACTTTTCCGCGCCACTACATCCGCCTGCAGGCCTTCGACTCGACCAGCGGCATCGAGAGCATCGCGATGAGCTTCATCGTGAACCGGCCGCCGCGCGAGCCCGGCTTCATGCTCGAGCGCAGCGAGGACGCGGGCCGCACGCTGCGCTATCGCGTGCGCGGCTATGCCGCGAACGCGCCCGAAGGCGAGCGCTACGCGCCCTGAGGCGCCGCGCGGCGACGAACATGAGCGTCCCTCAGTATTCGATTCCGGGTGCGACGACGACCAGCGTCGCGCCGGCCGCCGAAGCGGCCGTCGACGCGCCGCCCGCGGGCCCGCCGCCGCGCACCGTCAACGAGGTGCTCGCGGCGAGCCGCGTCGAGAGCGTGATCGAGGAGCTCGAGCGCGATCTCGTCGGGCTCGCGCCGGTGAAGCAGCGCGTGCGCGACATCGCCGCGCTGCTCGTCATCGATCGCCTGCGCCGGCAGCTGGGCCTCGAGGCGCAGGCGCCGTCGCTGCACATGAGCTTCACCGGCAATCCCGGCACCGGCAAGACCACCGTCGCGCTGCGCATGGCGCAGATCCTCCATCGCCTGGGCTATGTGCGCAAAGGGCATCTCGTCGCCGTCACGCGCGACGATCTGGTCGGCCAGTACATCGGGCACACGGCGCCGAAGACCAAGGCCGTGCTCGAGCGCGCGATGGGCGGCGTGCTGTTCATCGACGAGGCCTACTATCTCTACCGGCCCGAGAACGAGCGCGACTATGGCCAGGAAGCGATCGAGATCCTGCTGCAGGTGATGGAGAACAACCGCGAGGATCTGGTCGTGATCCTCGCCGGCTACGGCGAGCGCATGGACAGGTTCTTCCAGTCCAATCCCGGCATGCGCTCGCGCATCGCGCACCATCTCGAGTTTCCGGACTACGCGAGCGAGGAGCTGCTGCAGATCGCCGAGCGCATGCTCGCCGCCCAGCACTACCGCTTCGGCGGCGGCGCGCGCGAGGTCTTCCGCGACTATCTCGTCCGCCGCGCGCAGCAGCCGCATTTCGCAAACGCGCGCAGCGTCCGCAACGCGCTGGACCGCGCGCGGCTGCGCCAGGCCAGCCGCCTGTTCGCCGATCGCGATCGCGAGCTCGACGCCGCCGATCTCACCACCCTCCTGCCCGCCGATCTGCTCGCGAGCCGCGTGTTCGCGCAGGCGCCGGGCTGACGCCGCGCGAGGCCGCCATGCCGCTGTCGAAACGCCAGACGCTGACGCAGTATTTGATCGAGCAGCGCCGCCGCTACCCGGACGCGAGCGGCGAGCTGAACGCGCTGATCCTCGACATCGCGCTCGCCTGCAAGGCGATCGCGCGGGCCGTCGCCTTCGGCGAGCTCGCCGACATGTTCGCCTACCTCAATCACCGCGCCGGGGACACCAACGCGCAGGGCGAGGTGCAGAAGAAGCTCGACGTCGTCGCCAACGAGATGTTCGTGCGCACCACCGAGTGGTCCGGTCATCTCGCCGGCATGGCCTCGGAGGAGATGGACGAGCCCTACCAGATCCCCGATCGCTACAGCCGCGGCAAGTACCTGCTCGCCTTCGATCCGCTCGACGGCTCGTCGAACATCGACGTCGACGTATCGGTCGGCAGCATCTTCTCGGTGCTGCGCGCGCCGCTGCCGGGGAGCGCCGTCGGCGAGACCGATTTCCTGCAGTGCGGCCTGCAGCAGGTCGCCGCCGGCTATGCGATCTACGGCCCGGTGACGATGCTGGTGCTGAGCGTCGGCAACGGCGTCGCGGGCTTCACGCTCGATCCGAACCTCGGCGAGTTCAAGCTGACGCATCCCGACATCCGCATCCCGTCCGATACGCGCGAGTTCGCGATCAACGCCTCGAACCGCCGCTTCTGGGAGCCGCCGGTGCGGCGCTACGTCGACGAGTGCCTCGCCGGCAGCGCGGGCCCGCGCGGCAAGGACTTCAACATGCGCTGGATCGCCTCGCTGGTCGCCGAGGCGCATCGCATCCTGATGCGCGGCGGCGTCTTCCTGTATCCGCGCGACACCAAGGACCCCGCCAAACCCGGGCGGCTGCGGCTGCTGTACGAGGCGAACCCGATCGGCCTGCTGATCGAGCTGGCCGGCGGCCGCGCGAGCACGGGCCGCCAGCCGGTGCTGTCGGTCGAGCCGACCGGCCTGCACCAGCGCAT
>JBFWSI010000021.1:0-15028 GCA_050248455.1 Gammaproteobacteria bacterium
TTCCGATCTTCGGCGCCTGCTGAAGCGCATGCGTTCGAGCACGCTCGTCGCCGTGAGCGGCGAGCACGGTTGGACACTTCGTTCGTCGGATAGGCCGGACCCCGGATTCGCTGCGCTCATCCGGGCTACAACAGCGGCGATCCTCTAGGGCTGAGCCTGGGATTACGCGCTACGGGGCAGCCGCTGAGGGCGCCTTCCAAGCCCTGAGATGCAACTTGCTCGGCGCACGAGCGTACGCGCGCTCAATCGTCCCGCAGCCGCGACGCCAGCTCCTCGATCAGCGCCTGGTCGTGGGCCTTGGCGGCTTCGCGGGCTTTCAGCGCGCGCTGCCTGATGCGTTCGAGGTGGGCCTTCTGGTTGGCGAGCAGCTTGCCCGATACCTGGCCGCCCTGCTGCGCTTCCTGTTCGCGCAGCCAGGTCTCGACTTCCTGCTCGAAGCGGTTGCGCGTCGCCGCTTCCTCGTGGCGGTGCTGCTCGAGATCGCGCGCGTGGGCCCGCGCCGCGGCTTCCATGCGCTCCTGGTTGGCCTCGGCGGCCGCGATCTGCGCGCGGGCGGCGGACAGCTCGGCTTCGATCGCGACGATGTCGGACGCGAGCTGGGCCTGCACGACCTGATCGGGCGCGGCCTGGCGCGCGGCCGCGAGCTCCGCCATCTGCTGCTCGGCGCGCTGCTGCGCGACCAGCGCCTGTTCCTTCGCCTGCTGCGCCTCGACCAGCGCCTGCCGTAGCTGGCGCCCCTCGGTCTCGAGGCGGGCGCGCTCGGCCTCGAGCTTGGCTTCCTCGCGCTCGCGCAGCTTCTGGTGCGACTGCTTGTACTCCAGGACGATGCGCTCGGCTTCTTCGGCGGCCGCGATGCGCGCGGCCTCCGCGGCGGCCTTCTCGCGCCGCGCACGTTCGAGCTCCTCGGCATTGCGCGCGAATTCGGCTTCGAGCTTGCGGCGCTCGGAGTCGACCTTGGCCTGGATTTCCTCGCGCAACCGACGTTCGAGCTCCTCGTGGCGCTGCTGCCGCAGCTCGGCTTCCTGCGCGCTGGCGCGCCGCGCCGCCTCGACCTCGGCCTGGATGCGCTGCGCCTCGGCGAGACGCTGCTTGGCCGCGGCTTCCTCGGCCTTGAGGCGTTCGCGCTCCTCGGCCAGCTGCACTTCCGCCGCTTCCTTCATGCGCTGCAGGCGGGCGAGCTCTTCGGCCTGCCACGCATAGCTCTCCTCGAGCCGGCGTTCTTCCTCGCGCAGCCGCTGCTCGGCCTCGTCCTGCATCTGCCGCAGGCGCTCTTCCTCCTCGCGCCGGCGCGCCTGGGCCTCGGCTTCGGCGGCGAGCTTCTCGCGCTCGAGCATCTCCTTCAGCCGCTGCATCTCCTCGACCGCGTGGCGCGCACGCTCGGCTTCCTCGGCGAGCCGCTGCTGCTCTTCCTGTACACGGCGCGCAGCCTCTTCCTCGAGGCTGCGCCGGGCGAGCTCGGCTTCCTGCTTGAGACGCTGCGCTTCCTCGATCTGGAGATTCGCCGCAGCGAGCTCGGCCTGCTGGCGCTCCAGCAGTCGCGCCGCTTCCTGCTCGGCGGCGCGGCGCTCGTCTTCGATCTGCTGCTTGAGACGCTGCGTTTCTTCCAGGACCTCGCGCGCCTTCGCGGCTTCGGCGGCGAGACGGGCCTGCTCGGCGCGGCTGCGTTCCTCGGCTTCCCGTTCGAGCCGCTGCCGGGCTTCTTCGGACTCGGCCTGCAGGCGTCGCGCCTGTTCGAGCCGCTCGCTCGCGGCCTGCATCTCGGCCTGCTGCTGGGCACGCAGGGCCGCCGCCTCTTCCTCGGCACGCTTGCGTTCGGCCTCGAGCTCGGCCTTCAGGCGCTGCGCTTCTTCCCACTCGCGTTTCGTGCGCTCGGCTTCCTCGGCCAGCCGCGCCTGCTCGACGCGCGCGCGTTCCTGCGCTTCGCGTTCGAGCTTCAGCCGCGCTTCCTCGGCTTCGGCCTGCAGGCGCCGCGCTTCCTCCAGCCGCGCGTTCGCGGCCTGCAGATCGGCCTGCTCCTGCGCGCGCCGCGCCGCCGTTTCCTGCTCGGCACGCTTGCGTTCCGCCTCGAGCTCGGCCTTCAGGCGCTGCGCCTCTTCCCACTCGCGCTTCGCGCGCTCGGCTTCCTCGGCCAGCCGCGCCTGCTCGGCCAACAGCCGCGTGCCGGCTTCGTGTTCGAGCTCCTGGCGCCGGCGCTCGGCTTCCTCCTGCGCGCGCCGCGCTTCGTCGAGCTGACGCAGCACTTCGCGCGCCTCCTCGACCTCGGCCTCGCGCACGCGCGCGGCGTGCGCCTGCTGCGCCTGGCGCTCGCGCTCGATCTGATCCTTGAGCTGCTGGGCTTCCTCCAGCGCGCGACGCGCGGCCTCCGCCTCGGCTTCGATGCGGGCGCGCTCGGCGACGGAGCGCGCCTCGAACTCCTGTTCCATCTGCCGGCGTGCGAGCTCGGCTTCGCGCTGCACGCGCTGCGCTTCCTCGAGCTTGGCGTTCGCCGCCGCGAGCTCGGTGCGCTCTTCCTCGCGCTTGCGCAGCGCTTCGGCGTCGGCCTTCTGCCGCGCCTCGTCGGCGGCCGCCTTCAAGCGCTGTGCTTCGTCGAGCGCGCGCTTCGCGGCCTCGGCCTCGGCCTCGATGCGCACGCGCTCGGCGGCGGCCTCTTCGGCCATGCGCTGGCGCGTGAGCTCGGCTTCGCGCTGCACGCGCTGCGCTTCCTCGAGCTTGGCGTTCGCCGCGGCGAGCTCGGCACGCTCTTCCTCGCGCTTGCGCGCCGCTTCGGCGTCGGCCTTCTGCCGCGCCTCGTCGGCGGCCGCCTTCAAGCGCTGCGCTTCGTCGAGCGCGCGCTTCGCGGCTTCGGCCTCGGCTTCGATGCGCGCACGCTCGGCGGCCGTTTCCTGCATCATGCGTTCGCGCGCGAGCTCGGCCTCGCGCTGCACGCGCTGCGCTTCCTCGAGCTTGGCGCTGGCCGCGGCGAGCTCGGCACGCTCTCCCTCGCGCCGCTTGGCAGCGTCGGCTTCGGCCTTGCGTTTCGCTTCGTCGGCTGCGAGCTTGAGCCGCTGCGCTTCCTCCAGCGCGCGTTTCGCCTTCTCGGCATCGCGCGCCAGACGTGCGCGCTCGGCCTGGATCTCGATCGAGGCCGCCTGCAACGCTTCCTGCTTCGCGCGTTCGGCCTGCTCCTTCAGCTTGCGCGCTTCCTCGAGCTGGATGCCGGCCTTCGCGAGATTGGCCTTCAGGGCCTGCGCCCGCAGGTCGGCTTCGAGCACCTCGCCGACGCCGGCCAGCGCGACGACGCCGGTCTCGCGCTGCTCGGCCTCGGTCTGCATCGACGCCGGCAGCGGGCCGCTGACGGTCGGCGACACGGCCTTCGGCTGGCCGACCAGCTCGGTCGGCAGGATCTCGAGATCGGCGCCCGACGCCGCAGCCGGGCCGGCGGGCGTGCGCGCCGCGGCGGACGCCGCCTTGGTCACGCCGTAGCGGTTGGTGCCGCCGGCGAGGTAGTAGACCTCGTGCCCGCGCTCGGACAGCAGGAAGGCGCCGACCGCGCTGCGGCTGCCGGTGTCGCAATAGACGACGAAGGGCTTGCCGGTCGGCAGCTTGTCGACCTGCAGGCGCAGCGTGTTCAAGGGCACGTTCAGCGAGTTCGGCAATGCGCCCTGCTTGCGTTCCTCCGGAAAGCGGACGTCCAGCCACACCGCGCCGCGCGCGACGCGTTCCTGTGCTTCCTTCAAGGTCAGGACGTTCAGCAGCGGCTTCTTGATCAGCTCGACGAAATCGTCCTTGGTCAGGCGCATCAGCACGCCCGGCGTCAACATGCGCACGGTCGCATTGCGCCGCGCCTCGGCGACCAGCGCCTCCTCGCCGAAGGTATCGCCGGGGCCGAACTCCGCGAGCTTGACCGGGATCTTGCCGCCCTTGATCTCGCGCTCGACCTGACAGCGACCGGACTGGATCACGTAGTAATAGTCGCCGGGCTCGCCCTGGCGCACGACGACGTCGCCGGCCTGGAGCTCGACCGGCTGCAGGCAGGTGAAGATGCGCTGGATGTTGGCCGCCGGCACGCGCGCGAACAGCGCCGACTGCAGCATCCGCGTCATCCAGTCGCCGGCGTCGTCCGCCTCGTCGATCTCGCTGACGCTGACCTCGCTCTGCTGTTCGTTCTCCAGCGCCAGCAGCTTGTCGAACAGCTCGCGCTCGAGGCGCAGCACGTTGACCTCGCTGGACAGGGCGCGGGCCGTCAGCTGCCGCGGCTGCAACTGGGCGAGGACGTGGACTGCATCGGGATTGCCGCCCGTCAGCGACTTCACGAGCTGCTGCCCGCTGTAGAGCTCGACCTGGCCGGCGAGCAGATAGTAGGACCAGCCGTCGCGCTCGCCCTCGCGGAAGATGTAGGCCCCGCGACGGAAGCCGAGCACCTCGGCGCGCGCGAACAGCTGCTGGCGCCGGGCCAGCGACAGCTGGTTCAGCGGCACGAGCTGTTCGACGACAGCCGAGAATTTCTCGTCAATGGCAGGCATCGCGCTCATCGGCAGCGGAGGAGCGTCGAGTGTAATCCGGCGTGACCGGTCGTGGCATCGGACATGGCGGCAATTAAAGCAACCCCGGCAGGGCCGTGCCGAACGAGAGCGATGTGTTTGTGAAGGTGTTCACGCTATTGCCTTTCGCGACGCTTGGCGCCCTGCCACGGCGTATCGGCCCGCGGCCGGTGCGATGCACCGAAAGATCGCCGGGCCGGTCACAGTTGTCGCGACCCGCGGCCGGCGCGGGGATTCCACCGTCCCGGCGGGGATTCGGCGTAGAATCGCGGCCGATCCACACCTCCTGCAGGCGGCCGCGACGTGTCTTCGACAGAATCGGAATCCATCGAGCTTCGCATCCAGGCGCTCGAGATCGAGCATCGCGATCTCGACGAGATCGTGCTGCGCCTGGCCGATCAGCCCGGGATCGACGAGCTGCTGCTGAAACGCCTGAAGAAACGCAAACTGCAGCTCAAGGATCAGATTGCCCGCCTGCGCAGCGCCTTGATCCCCGATCTCGACGCCTGAGGCCCTGAACCGTCAACCGAGGAGGAGACGCGGTGAGCCAGGATGCCAACCCGTTTCGCAGCCGACTGGGCCTGCTCGTCCCGATCAACAACCTGCAGGCGCGCGAGCAGGAACAGCTGCTCGCCGCCAGCGAAGTCCTCGACATCAAGCGCAAGGAATTCGTGTTCCGCCAGGGCGATCGCGACGGCTGGTCCTATTACCTGCTCGCCGGCGAGCTCGAGATGATCGCCGGCGATCAGCTGATCAAGAAGGTGATCGGCGGCGAAGCGGCGTCCTTCCAGCCGCTCGCGCAGCTGCAGCCGCGGCAGATGTCGGCCCGCGCGGTGACGCAGGCGCAGGTGCTGCGCGTCGAGCGCCGCCTGCTCGACCAGCTGCTGAGCGCGGCGCGCGCGCCGGCGCTCGAGACGCCTGCGATCGAAGTCACGGAACTCGCCGCCGACGGGTCCGTCGACTGGCTGACGGCCCTGCTGCAGTCCGAGCTCTTCTCGCGCATCCCGACCGCCAACGCGCAGCGCCTGCTCGACACGCTGGAAAGCGTCGACTACCCCGACGGCGCCGCCGTCATCGAGCAGGGCAGCCCGGGCGACTACTACTACGTGATCCAGGAAGGCCGCTGCGAGGTGTGCCGCGCGACGAGCCGCGGCCGCGAAGTCAAGCTCGCCGAGCTCGGGCCCGGCGACACCTTCGGCGAGGAAGCGCTGGTGTCGAACGCGACGCGCAATGCGACCGTGCGCATGTGCGGCGCGGGCACGCTGGGCCGGCTCACCAAGGAGCAGTTCATCGAGCTGATCGGCGCGCCGATGCTGCACGCAGTGTCGCTCGCCGCCGCGCGCGAGGCCGTCGCCGCGGGTGCGCGCTGGCTCGACGTGCGCTTCCCCGAGGAATGCCAGAGCAACGGCCTGCCCGGCTGCCTCAACCTGCCCTTGAACCTGCTGCGCGCGCGCTGCGAGGAGCTCGATCGCGGCGTCCGCTACGTCGCCTACTGCGACAGTGGCGGTCGCAGCTCGGCGGCCGCCTTCCTGCTCGCGCAGGAAGGCTTCGAGGTCTGCTACGTCGAAGGCGGCGCGATCGACGAGCTGCCGGCGCAGGCGGCCGCGTCGCCGGCATCCATCGCTGAGACATCGCCGTCGAAGGCGGACGCGAGCGACGGCGCGGAGCTCACGCAGGCGCGTCGGCAGCTCGACGAAGCGCGCCGCCTGATCGCGGCGGCCGAGGCGGCGCGCCGCGACGCCGAGCGCTACGTCGCCGCCAAGCTCGCCGAGGAACGCGCGAAGATGCAGCAGGACGCGCAGACCCTGAAGGCGCACATCGCCGAGGCGACGCGCATCAAGACGCTGCTCGAGGCGCGCCAGCGCGAGGCGGACGCCGCGGCGGCGGCCGAACGCGCGGCGCTCGAGCAACGCGTCGCCGCCTACAAGGCGGCGACCGATCGCGCGCTGCGCGAAAAGGAAGCACGGCTCGAGGCGCTCTATCGGGAACAGGCGGGCCGCATCGAGCAGCTGCAGCTCGAACGCGCGAATACGCAGCGCGAGCTCGACGAAGCGCGTGCGCGGATCGAGCTCGAAACGACGCAGAGTCACGAGCGCCTGCTCGTCGTGCAGAAGCTCGAAGCGGACATCGCGCGGCGCGAACGTGAAGCCGACGTCGAGCTCGCGACGCGCGAGCAGGCGCTGCGCGTCGCGCTGCGTGCCGAGATGGACGCCGAACGCCAGCGCCTGGAGCGCGAATTCGCGCACTCGGCGGCCGAGATCGCCGCCGCGCGCCGCGAACAGCTCACGGCGGAAGAGGAACGGCGCCGCGCCGAAGCCGAGGCGCAGCGGCTCGCCGTCGAACTCGACCGCGCGCTCGCTGCGCAGCGCGCACTGCAGGCGCGCGCCGCGGACTGAGGAAACGCTGCAGAAGTAGAGTTTCCGCGGGCCAGGGACGGCCCGCTCGCGACGCGAGTACGGGCTTGCCCCGGACTCGCCGACTCTGAACAGGTCCGGGATGGACTCGTTCAGAGCATCACTAAATATCGTCAGCCTCGGCGCGCCTTCACGCGACGTGCGGGTAGCGGCCGTCGAAGAAGGCCTCGACGATGCGTCGCGCCTTCGGTCGCAGATTCAGGAAGCTGAAGCCGAGGACGCAGCGCGGATCTTCGTCGACGACCTGGAGGTACTCCAGGCGCACGCCCAGCGACAACGTCTCGTAGCCCACGCCCATCGGCACGGCCAAGGTCGCCTGCAGGATCGGCTGCTTGTCGCCGCCGATGCGGCCGCCGAGCGGATGGATGATCTGCGCCGTCGCCACGTTGCAGCGGACCTGCAGACCCTCGGCGCTCATGTTGCAGAGCCTGGCCGCGCAGTGCTGTCCCTGCGCATTGCGGAAGGCCACCGGGATCTCGAGCTCGACGCGCGGATGCTGCCGCTGCTCGTCGATGCGTCTGACCAATTGCCACGTCACCTTGTCCGCGGATGCGGGCACCGTCTCCGTCGGGTTAGCCATGGTCGTTCCTCTTTCTTGTACTGCCTGAGCCTGGCGCTGCTGGGCGTCGGCCCGGGGGAAAACTAGCCAAGCTCGCCGCACGACGGCGAGACACGGTTCACGATTCGCCGCAGACATGCCGTTTTCTCGGCTGTTGCCACAGTTTTTTTCGGAACCAGCGCCAATGGCGGCAGGACGGGACGGCAGGCTCAGGGGTCGTGCGTCTCGAGCGCAGGCCGAGTTGCGAATTCGTGCGCGCGATCACGGCCCGCGGCGAGCTGCTCGGGCGTGAGCTGCTGCTCGAGCAGCGCGACGCTCTGCGTCGCGGCCGCGACACCGGCGTCGGCGGCGAGGCGCAGCCAGGCATAGGCGAGCACGGGATCGCGCGCGACGCCGCTGCCTTCGAGATAGGCATTGCCCAGCGCATGCCGGGCGAGCGCCGAGCCCGCGGTCGCGGCGCGCGTCCACCAGCCGGCGCAGCGCGCGGCATCGCGCGGCACGCCGAGCCCGCGCCGGTAGAGGATGCCGAGGTTGTAAGCCGCATCGGCTTCGCCCGCCGCGAAGGCGCGTTCCCACCAGCTGCGCGCCTTGGCGTAATCGCGCGGGACACCGTCGCCGCGGTAGTACACAAGTCCCAGCTGATGCGCCGATTTGCCGCTGCCCTGCGTCGCGGCGCGCGCCAGCCATTCGAGGGCGGCCGCGCGATCGGCGGGCCCGCCGCGGCCGTCGAGCAGAAGCGTCGCGAGATTGTGCTGGGCGCGCGGCAGTCCCTGCGCGGCGGCCCGGCCGTACCACTCGCGGGCCCGCGCGGCGTCGGCGATCACGCCGAGACCGCGGTCGTACAGGAGGCCGAGGTGATACTGCGCAAGCGCGTCGCCTGCCGCGGCCGGCGCCGCGAGCGCGCTCAGCGCGGCACCGTAGTTGCCCGCGCGATAGGCCTCGATGCCGGCCGCGACCGCGTCATCGGCCGCTTGCGCGATCGGCGCCAGACCGAGTGCGGCGACGAGTGCGACGCAGGGCCCGACACGGCGACGGACGCGCGGCGTGGGCAGTGCTGGGATCATGCCGTACACTGTACGCTCAATTCTTCCCGCGGGATTAATCATGTCGAACGAACGTTTTTCCGGCACCGACAGCTATGTCGCGACGGACGATCTGATGATGGCCGTGAACGCGGCGATCACCCTGGCGCGCCCGTTGCTCGTCAAAGGCGAACCCGGCACCGGCAAGACCATGCTCGCGGAAGAATTTGCGCGTGCGCTGAAGCGCCCGCTGATTTCCTGGCACATCAAGTCGACGACCAAGGCCGCGCGCGGCCTCTACGAGTACGACGCCGTCGCGCGGCTGCGCGACTCGCAGCTCGGCGACGATCGCGTGAAGGACATCCACAACTACATCCTGAAGGGCAAGCTGTGGGAAGCCTTCGAGTCCGACGTGCAGCCGGTGCTGCTGATCGACGAAGTCGACAAGGCCGACATCGAGTTTCCGAACGATCTGCTGCAGGAGCTCGATCGCATGGAGTTCTACGTCTACGAGACGAAGGAAACCATCACGGCGAAGCAGCGCCCGATCATCATCATCACCAGCAACAACGAGAAGGAGTTGCCGGACGCCTTCCTGCGCCGCTGCTTCTTCCACTACATCCGTTTCCCGGACGCCGAGACGATGGAGCAGATCGTCGCGGTCCACTACCCGGACATCAAGAAGCGCCTGCTGGCCGAGGCATTGGGCTGCTTCTTCGAGCTGCGCGAGCTGCCGGGCCTGAAGAAGAAGCCTTCGACCTCGGAGCTCCTCGACTGGATCAAGCTGCTCCTCGCCGAGGACATTCCGCCCGAGGCGTTGCGCGAGAAGGATTCGCGCAAGGCGATCCCGAAGCTCTACGGCGCGCTGCTGAAGAACGAGCAGGACATGCATCTCTTCGAGCGCCTCGTCTTCATGTCCAGGAAGTCCGGTGCTAACTGATCTCTTCTATCGGCTGCGCAAGGTCCAGATCCCGGTCTCGCTGACCGAGTACCTGACCCTGCTCAGCGCGATGGAGGCCGGCATCGCCGGCCACAGCATCGACGACTTCTACTTCCTCGCCCGCGCCACGCTCGTCAAGGACGAGCGCTACTTCGATCGCTTCGACCAGGTCTTCGGCGACTACATCCGCGGCAAGCAGACGCTGTTCGAGGAAATCATCGGCGAGATCCCGCTCGAGTGGCTGCAGAAGCAGAAGGAGCTGAACCTCAGCGAGGAAGAGAAGAAGCTGATCGAGAGCCTCGGCGGCTGGGACAAGCTGATGGAGACCCTGAAGCAGCGCCTCGAGGAACAGAAGAAAGCCCATCACGGCGGCAGCAAGTGGATCGGCACCGGCGGCACCTCGCCGTTCGGCGCGCACGGCTACAACCCCGAAGGCATCCGCATCGGCCAGCACAAGGGTCGCCAGGGCCGCGCGGTGAAGGTCTGGGATCGCCGCGACTACAAGAACCTCGACGATCAGGTCGAGCTGGGCACGCGCAACATCAAGGTCGCGCTGCGCAAGCTGCGCCGCTTCGCGCGCGAAGGCGCCGAGGAAGAGCTCGATCTCGACGACACGATCCGCTCGACCGCCCGCAAGGCCGGCCTGCTCGACATCAAGCTCGTGCCGGAACGGCGCAACACGACGAAGATCCTGCTGTTCCTCGATGTCGGCGGCTCGATGGACCCGCACGTGAAGATCTGCGAGGAGCTGTTCTCCGCCGCGCGCGCCGAGTTCAAGCACCTCGAGCATTTCTACTTCCACAACTTCGTCTACGAGACGGTGTGGCGCGACAACCTGATGCGGGCGAACGTGCGCATGCCGACGGCGGCGGTGATGAACAAGTACGCCGCCGATCACAAGGTCGTGTTCGTCGGCGACGCGACGATGAGCCCCTACGAGATCATGGCCGTCGGCGGCAGCATCGAGCACTGGAACGAGGAAGCGGGGGCGACATGGATGGCGCGACTGCTGGCGATCTACCCGTACGCGGTGTGGCTGAATCCGCAGCCGGAGGACTACTGGAGCTACATCCCCTCGATCGGCATCGTGAAGCAGCTGATGTCGGATCGGATGTTCCCGCTGACCCTCGACGGCCTCGAACGCGCGATGAAGGCGCTGAAGAAGGCGCACTGAGACTGTCCCGCCACTCCCGCCTGTTCGCGCTGCTGGCCGCGCTGCTCGTCCCCGCCGCCGCGCATGCGCTCGGCGCGCGCGAGCTCGGCGTCGTCGTCAACACCGACGATCCGCAGAGCATCGCCGTCGGCGTCTATTACGCGGAGCAGCGCCGCATCCCACCCGGGAACGTCGTCGAGCTCGCCCTCGGGGCACCGCGCGAGACGCTGGATCCGGCGAGCTTCGAGCGTGCCAAACGCCAGCTCGACGAGCAGCTGCCGCCCGCGGTGCAGGCGCTGGCGCTGACCTGGACCTATCCGTTTCGCGTCGGCTGCATGTCGGTGACCAGCGCGTTTGCCTTCGGCTATGCGCCGCGCTATTGCGCCGAGGGCTGCAAGGCGACGGCGCCGAACCCCTATTACGACGCGGCGTCCACGCGCCCCTGGGACGATTTCCGCATGCGCCCGGCAATGCTGCTTGCTGCGAGCTCCTTCGCGAACGCCGAGCAGCTCATCGATCGCGGCCGGCGCAGCGACCGCACCGGCGCGCGGACGCCCGGCCGCGCCTATCTCGTCGTCACGCCCGAGCGCGCCCGCAGTACGCGGGCGCCGGCCTTTCCCGCGATCCGTGCCGCGCTCGGCGATCGGCTTCCGATCGAGCTGGTGCAGGCCGCCGGCATCCGCGACCGTTACGACGTGCGCTTCTACTTCACCGGCATCGCCCGCGTGCCCTGGCTCGAGACGCTGGGCTTCCTGCCCGGCGCGCTCGCCGATCACCTGACCTCCACCGGCGGCGTGCTGAACGGCGAGCATCAGATGAGCGTGCTGCGCTGGCTCGAGGCCGGCGCGACGGCGAGCTACGGCACGGTCGTCGAGCCGTGCAATTTCCCGCAGAAGTTCCCGAACCCCGCCATCGCCATGCGTCGCTACCTCGACGGCGAGACCGCGATCGAGGCGTACTGGAAAAGCGTCGCGTGGCCGGGTCAGGGGCTGTTCGTCGGCGAGCCGCTGGCCCGTCCGTTCGGGAACGGCGCGGCCGGCGACGCCGCCGCGGAGTGACGCTTTTCGTCGGCGACCGACGTCAGACGACGACAAATCCCGACACGCCATCGCCGTCCGCGCACGGCGCCGCCCTCCCCGCTACAGGGAACGCGGCCCGTCGCCGCTATCCCGCGTGACGCCGATCACAACGGCGCGCGTCGCAGCGCGCCGAATCCCGACCTGCGTCGCAACTCGCACACACGGACATCGCCGACGCGTCGGACTGGAACGCCACTTGCGTCTGCACGGACAAATCACACGCGGAGACCCGGGAGCCCACGATGAAACCGATTCAGTCCTTGGAACGTCGCATCGCACGCTTTCCCGGCTACCGGGACATGAACGGCGACTTCGTCCCGTTCACGACGTCCGACGAAGTGTTCCGCCGCGCCCGCAAGCTCGGCACGCGCGTGCTGCTGCGACTGGAGCTCGGCTCGGGCGACGAACTGCAGGGCCTGTTCTACACCAACGACCGCGGCCTGACCGGCTGACACGACTCGCTGCCGTGGCGCCCGCCGCCACGGTATTCATTCGGGCAATCTGCCCGGGCGTACTGCTGGAAATCCCGCGGACGGCGCGCGATGCTAGTGCCGTGTCCCCGGAAACTCCGATGCGCGCCGTATCGCTCGTCCGTCAGCTCGCCTGGGTCGCGCTCGCCGCCTGCGCAATGCTGCCCGCCGCCCGCGCGACCGCCGGCAAGGCACCCGGTCTCTTTCCGACGACACCGGGCCTGTGGTGGTACTACGCGACGGAAACCAAGATCCGCGACGAGCCGCGCCACCAGCGCCTGTTCATCGCCAACGTCGCCTTCGACGGCCGCACGCTGCTGCAGCGGCGGCAGGGCGCCTGGGATCATCTCTACGCGGTCGGCGACGAGGCGATCGAGCACCAGGCCTACCTCTACCGCATGGGCGGCGGCCGGCAGGCGCGCGAAGCCCCCGCGGTGCTGCTGCCCGTGCCGCCGACTCCCGGCGCGTCCTGGCAGTTCAAGTCGCGGCTGCGGCTCATCGAGACGCGCACCTTCGCGGCCGAGGACAGGCTCGCGAACCGCTACCTGCCGGTCGAGATGACGGCGCGCATCGCGGCGGACGACGCCAGCGTATCCGTGCCGGCCGGCCGCTACGACGACTGCGTGCGCGTCGAGGCCGTCGGCAAGACGCTGGTGGCCGCCGATCGCGGCAACCTCGAGGTCGAGATCACCGTCACGCAGACCGAGTGGTACGCGCCCGGCGTCGGCCTGGTGAAGACGCAGCGCGCGGAGCGCGCGGACAGTACCTTCCTCAAGAACGGAGAGTACGTTCAGGAGCTGCTCGAAGCCGGTTCCTGAGCAGGCACGACCGACGCTCCCTCGCACCTCGTCCGCCGGCCTGCTAGGCTTGCGCGCTCCCGAACCCGGCCCGACCGCGGGCCTCGCGAACCGGACTCCCGCATGACCGTCAAAGCCTCCCCCGCCGTGCCCGCCGCGCGCTGCAACCGTGTCCCGGTGTCGCGCCGCGTGCTCGCCGATCTCGACACGCCGCTGAGCGTGTACCTGAAGCTCGCCGCCGCGCCCTACAGCTACCTGCTGGAATCGGTGCAGGGCGGGGAGAAGTGGGGACGCTATTCGATCATCGGCCTGCCCGCGCGCCAGGTGCTCAGCGTGCGCGGCCAGGAGATCAGCATCGCCGACGACGGCGTCGTCATCGAGCGCCTCGAGTGCGCCGATCCGCTCGCCTTCATCCGCGACTACCACGCCCGCGTCACGGCGCCGCCGCTCGCGAGCTCACGCTTCTCGGGCGGGCTCGTCGGCTACTTCGGCTACGACACCGTGCGCTACGGCGAGGCGAAGCTCGCGCACGGCGCGCCGCCCGATCGGCTCGGCACGCCGGACATCATGCTGATGCGCTCCGACGAGTTCGTGGTGTTCGACAATCTGCGCGGCGAGATGGAGCTGGTGTGCTACGTCGATCCGGCCGTGGAGGGGGCACATGCCGCCGCCGAGGCGCGGCTCGATGCGCTGATCGAGAAACTCGCGCAGCCGCTGGCGCGGGCGGCGTCCGCGCCCGCGGGGCAGCCGGCGCGCGAAGAGGATTTCGAGTCGGAGTTCGGCCGCGAACGCTTCATGGCGGCGGTGGAACGCATCAAGCGCTACATCGTCGACGGCGACGTCATGCAGGTGGTGCCCTCGCAGCGCATGTCGGTGCCGCTGACGGCGCCGCCGATCGACGTCTACCGTGCGCTGCGCCACCTGAACCCCTCGCCGTATCTGTTCTTCATGGATCTCGCCGACTTCCAGATCGTCGGTTCCTCGCCCGAGATCCTCGTGCGTCTCGACGGGCGCACGGTGACGACGCGGCCGCTCGCCGGCACCCGCAAGCGCGGCGCGTCGCGCGAAGAGGATCTGGCGCTGGAGCGCGAGCTGCTCGCCGATCCGAAGGAGATCGCCGAGCACCTGATGCTGATCGATCTCGGCCGCAACGACATCGGGCGCGTCGCGGTCACGGGCTCGGTGCGCGTCACCGAGAAGTTGGTGATCGAGCGATATTCGCACGAGATGCACATCTCCTAGATCGTCGAAGGCGAGCTGCTGCCCGGCAAGGACGCGATCGACGTGCTGCGCGCGACGCTGCCGGTCGGCACGCTGTCCGGCGCGCCGAAGATCCGCGCGATGGAGATCATCGACGAGCTCGAGCCGACCAAGCGCGGCGTCTACGGCGGCGCGGTCGGCTACTTGTCGTGGAACGGCAACATGGACACCGCGATCGCGATCCGCACGTCGGTCATCAAGGACGGCCGTCTCTATATCCAGGTCGGCTGCGGCGTCGTCGCCGACTCGGTACCGGCGCTGGAATGGGAAGAAACCCTCAACAAGGGCCGCGCGACCTTCCGCGCGGTGGAAATGGCGCAGCGCGGGCTGGGCCGCACGCGCTGAGCCCTCATGGATTCTCGTAGTCTTCGTAGCCCGGGTGTAGCGCAGCGCAACCCGGGATCTTCAACGCACGGACACGCCCGATCCCGGGTTTCGCGCTGCGCGCTACACCCGGGCTACGAAACGGCGTAGTTCAATCGATCACCACCGCGACGAAGCCGGCGTCGAGGCCTTCCTCGCCCTCGCTGATGTTCACCGCCGTGACGGTACCGTCGGCCGGTGCTTCGTGCGGGACCTCCATCTTCATCACCTCCATGATGAACAGCGTGTCGCCGGCCTTGACCGCGTCGCCTGGCTTGACCAGCACCTTCCACATGTTGCCGGCCGTCTGCAGTTCCACTTCGTGCGCCATGTTCTCGTTCCCCTGCTGCTTTACTGTTCGATGCTCGCGTCGCTGCACGCCGCCGTGATCTCGCGCGCGAGCCGCTGCGCGGCTGCCACCGAGACTACGCGGAAACGATAGAGCTCGCCG
>JBFWSI010000022.1:0-14824 GCA_050248455.1 Gammaproteobacteria bacterium
TGGAATCGACTTCCTGGAAGGCGTCGTTGCCGATGAGGTGCGTCGGCACCTGGCCGGTGAACACCACCAGCGGGATGGAATCCATGTAGGCCGTCGCGATGCCGGTGACGGCATTGGTCGCGCCGGGCCCGGAGGTCACGAGCACCACGCCGGGTTTGCCCGTGGCGCGCGCATAGCCGTCGGCGGCATGCGTCGCGCCCTGCTCGTGGCGCACGAGAATGTGCTTCAGGGTGTCCTGTTTATAGAGCTCGTCGTAGATGTGCAGCACGGCCCCGCCGGGGTAGCCGAACACGAACTCGACGCCTTCGTCGATGAGGGAGCGCACGAAGATCTCGGCGCCGCGCAGGGTTTCGCTCATGGCATGTTCCTCACTATGTGGCAGCAAGTGCCGCGTTCCGACCCCGCGCACCCGCGGTGGCGGGGCGAGGAACGGACCGTTGCCGGGGCCTCGTGAGCCCTGGCTCGGCGTTTTCCCATGGAGACCGGTGCGACGGGACGTCGGCCGGACAGAAGGGGTCCGCAAGATAATGGGATTCGGGCGGGGGTTCAAGGCGCAGATCGGCCCGCCAGCCGGGCCCGCGCCAAAATTCACAGTTTTCCCGGGCGGGGCTTTCCGTGAGAATGCGGGGCTTGCCGATCCCGCTGCCCTCAACCGGACGACCACACGCCCATGCGAATCTCGAACCTGCTGTTGCCGACCCTGCGCGAAACCCCGGCCGAAGCCGAAGTCATCAGCCATCAATTGATGCTCAGGGCCGGCATGGTCCGGCAGCTGGCAAGCGGCATCTACACCTGGCTGCCGCTGGGCCTGCGCGTGCTGCGCAAGGTCGAAGCGATCGTGCGGGAGGAAATGGATCGCGCCGGCGCGCAGGAGCTGCTGATGTCCGGTGTGCTGCCGGCGGAGCTGTGGCAGGAATCCGGCCGCTGGGACAAGTACGGGCCGGAACTGTTGCGTCTGTCGGATCGCCACGACCGTTCGTTCTGCCTGGGGCCGACGCACGAGGAAATCATCACCGATCTCATCCGCCGCGAGATCAAGAGCTACAAGCAGCTGCCGGCGAACTTCTACCAGATCCAGACCAAGTTCCGCGACGAGGTGCGGCCGCGCTTCGGCATCATGCGCGCGCGCGAATTCCTGATGAAGGACGCCTATTCCTTCCACCTCGATCGCGACTCGCTGGAGGAGACCTACCAGCTGATGTATGCGACGTATGCGCGCATCTTCGACCGCATCGGCCTCGCCTGGCGCGCGGTGCTCGCCGACACCGGCAACATCGGCGGCTCGAAGTCGCACGAGTTCCACGTCCTCGCCGATTCCGGCGAAGACCTCATCGCCTTCTCGAGCAGCGGCGACTTCGCGGCCAACGTCGAGCTGGTGCCGGCGCCGCCGCCGGCCGGCACCCGCCCGGCGCCGCGCGAGACGCTGGCGACGGTGGACACGCCGACGCAGCACACGATCGAGGAAGTCTCGGGCTTCCTCGGCGTCGGCGCGGAGCGCGTGCTGAAGACGCTCATCGTCGGCGGCGAGGACGGCGGGCTGGTCGCGCTGGTGCTGCGCGGCGATCACGAACTGAACGCGGTGAAGGCGCAGGCGCTGCCCGGCGTCGGCGCGCCGCTGCGCTTCGCGAAGGCGCACGAGATCGAAGCGACCTTCGGCTGTGGACCGGGCACGCTGGGCCCGATCGGCATCCAGATCCCGCTCTACGTCGACCACGCGGCGGCCCGGCTCGCGGACTTCGTCTGCGGCGCGAATCTCGCCGGCAAGCACCTGCGCGGCGTCAACTGGGGCCGCGATCTGCCGGAACCGCAGGTGGTCGACATCCGCAACGTCGTCGCCGGCGATCCGGGCCCGGACGGCCGAGGCACGCTCGAGATCAAGCGCGGCATCGAGGTCGGCCACATCTTCCAGCTCGGCACCAAGTACAGCGAGGCGATGAAGGCGCAGGTGCTCGACGAGAAGGTCAGCGCGGTGACGATGACGATGGGCTGCTACGGCATCGGCGTGTCGCGCATCGTCGCCGCCGCGATCGAGCAGAACCACGACGACAAGGGCATCGTCTTTCCGGCCTCGATCGCGCCGTTCGCCGTCGCCGTCGCGCCGATCCACATGCACAAGTCCGAGCGCCTGCGCGAGGCCGCGGAGGCCCTGTACCAGCACCTGATCGAGGCCGGCATCGACACCGTGTTCTACGACAGGAACGAGCGCCCCGGCGTGATGTTCGCCGATCTGGAGCTGATCGGCGTGCCGCACCGCCTCGTCATCAGCGACCGCGGCCTCGACAAGGGCACGCTCGAATACAAGGCCCGCACCGACGAGGTCGCTCAGGACATTGCGATCGACGAAGCCGTGGCGTTCATCCAGGGCAAGCTGCCCTGAGCACGCGACCACCGTCGTAGCCCGGGTGTAGCGCGCAGCGCGTAACCCGGGATCGGGCGTTCCACCTGCGCACGAAGATCCCGGGTTCCGCTACGCTGCACCCGGGCTACACGAGCGACGGATACTCGAACGCCCGCGTCAGGCACGCCATCAGATAGCCGAAGAGCAGCAGCGTCGTCGAGATGACGAGCGCGGTGGCCGTGTGCTCCGGGCGCGGCGGCGGCATCGGCGCTTGCGCCACGCAGGCGGCGGCGATCGCTGCGGCGTGCCGGTGATCGGTGCCGCAGCAGCCGCCGAGGATCGTCAGCTGCGGCAGGCGCGCGCGCAGCGCCGCGTAGGCCGCGCCGAGTGCCGCCGGATCGCCGTCGTCCAGCGTCGTCGCTTCGTCGAGCTCGGCGTGGCTGCGTCGCGACGCATTCGCGCGTATGCCGCGCAGGCGCCGGCACCACGCGTCGCCGTCGAGTATCCGATCGAAGTGATCCGGGTGCGCGCAGTTCAGCATGTAATAGACCGGCGCCTCATTCGTCGCCGCGTCGACCGCCTCGATCGCCTCGCGCAGGCTCACGCCGGTCGGCAGGCGGCCATCGGTCTCGACCGTGAAGGAAATCACGACGGGCAATCCCGCCTTGGTCGCCGCACGCACGATGCCCGTCGCTTCCGGCACATTGGTCAAGGTGAACGCGCTGACGAAGTCGACCGCCGTGCGCGCGAAGCCTTCGATCTGCGTGCGGTGATACCGCTCGTAATCGTCGGCAGCATCGACGGACGCAGGCGCATAGGCATCGCCGCGCGGCCCGAGGTTGCCGCTGATGACGATCGGCAGCCGCGTGTGCGCGTACTCCTCGCGCAGCTCGGACATCAACGTGATCGCGCGCGCGTTGCGATCGGCCAGGCCCGCCGCCGTGTAGCCCAGTTGTGCGCCCCAGTCTGCGCTGGCGCGCCAGGTCGGCGCTTCGAGCACGAAACCGCAGCCGAGGCGCGTCGCGTGCTCCAGGCACTGGCGATAGTAGCAACGCAGGCGCTCCGTGCCGGCCTGCGTGTCGAGCAGCGTGAATGCGGCGAAGGCCGGCAGCTCGAGGCCGTCGTGGAAGACGAGCATGGTTTCGAGGCCGACGTCGGTGAGGAACAGTCGCGCACCGGTCTGGGGCAGCGCGTGGCGATAAGCACTCATGACAGCACACTCCCTTTGTGTAGGACAAACGCCGTCGCGACCGTCGCGAACGTCACGTCCGTCTCGAGGGAGGGCATCCTGGGATTTACTGCGCCGCGTGCGACAGTGCAGGATTTGTACTATCCCGCTACAGATTCCGTACTCCGGAGGGCGACAGCCATGTACGACTACGGAGAGTACTGCCCGATCTCGAAGGCCGCACAGGTGCTGGGAGAGCGCTGGACGATCCAGATCCTGCGCGAGATGCACGTCGGCGTGACGCGCTTCAACGAGTTCCGTCGCTACCTGCCGAAGCTGTCCCCGACGCTGCTGAACCAGCGTCTGCGCCTGCTGGAAGAACAGGGCCTCGTGATGAAGCGCAAGCGCCCCGAAGCGCAGGGCTACGAATACCAGCTCACCCAGGCCGGGCGTGAATTCGGGCCGATCCTGATGTCGCTGGGCCACTGGGCGGCGAGCTGGATCGCGATGCAGATGGGCGAGAGCGATCTCAGCATCGACGTCTTGATGCGCGACGTGCAGCTGTCGTTGCTCACCGAGAACCTGCCGCGCGGCCGCACGGTGCTGCTGTTCCAGTTCAGCGATCTCGCGACCAGCAACAAGTGGTATCTCGTCGCCGACGGCGGCCGCACCGAGATCTGCGACGAGGATCGCGCCTTCGACGTCGACGTCTACGTCACGACCGACGCGCGCACGCTCGCGGAAGTCTGGCACGGCGAAGCGCCGCTCGCGCCGGCCATCGCCGAGGGACGCATCAAGCTGAACGGCGCGCCGGCGCTGCAGCGGAATTTCCCTGCGTGGTTCGGACGCTCGCCGTTCGCGCCCGCACGGGAAACGGCCTTGTCGGGCAGACCCGCTGCGGCACGCGCCGGTGCCTGATTCGCCGAGCTCGCAGCTCGGGCTGGCGAAGGAAGCCCAAGCTGCGTTTCCAAGGCAGCTACGTTTCCGTCACCGTGGGCGGCCGGCGGCGTTCAAAGTCTGCTGCGCGATGATCACCTTCTGCACTTCCGAAGCGCCTTCGTAGATGCGCAGCGCGCGAATCTCGCGGTAGAGCTCCTCGACCTTCACGCCCTTGGTCACGCCGCGGCCGCCGAAAAGCTGAACCGCGCGATCGACGACGCGCTGCGCGGCCTCGGTGGCATGGAGCTTCGCCATCGCGGCTTCGCGCGAAACGCGCTCCTGCGCGCAGTCCTTGGTCCACGCCGCGCGATAGACCAGCAGCGCGCTCGCATCGACGTCGACGGCCATGTCCGCGATCGCGGCCTGCGTCATCTGCAGCGCGGACAGCGGCGCGCCGAACAGCATGCGCGTCTGGGCGTGCGCGACGGCCTCGGCGAGCGCGCGGCGCGCGAAGCCGAGCGCGGCGGCGCCGACCGTCGAGCGGAAGATGTCGAGCGTCGCCATCGCGATCTTGAAGCCCTCTCCCTCCGCCCCGAGCCTGCGCGAGGCGGGCACGCGGCAGTCGCGGAAGCTCAGTGTGGCGAGCGGATGCGGCGCGATCACCTCGATGCGCGCGGCGACCTCCAGGCCGGGTGTGTCGGCGTCGACGACGAAGGCCGAGAGGCCGCGCGCGCCGGTGCCGGCCTCGGTGCGTGCGAACACGGTGTAGAAGTCGGCGATGCCGCCGTTCGATATCCAGGTCTTGGTGCCGTTCAGGACGTAGTCGTCGCCGTCGCGCGTCGCGCAGGTCGACAGCGCGGCGACGTCGGAACCCGCCTCGGGCTCCGACAGCGCGAAGGCCGCGATCTGCGCGCCGCTGCGCACGTCGGCGAGGTAGCCGCGTCGCAACGCGTCGCTGCCGGCGAGCATGATCGGCGCGGCACCGAGCCCTTGCATCGCGAATGCGAAATCGGCGAGGCCGTCGTGCCGCGCGAGGCCTTCGCGCAGCAGGCAGAGGCTGCGCACGTCGAGCTTCGCCGCGGCTCCCGCCTCCGGTGCGAGCGTCGCGTGCGCGAGCCAGCCGCCGGCCGCGAGGCGGCGCACGAGCTCGCGGCAGGCGCGGTCGACGTCGCCGTGGTCGAGCTCGTGCAGCTCGGCCGCGGCCCAAGACTCGAGCTCACGGGCGAGGCTCGCGTGGCGCGGCTCGAAGAACGGCCAGCTCAGGAAAGTCGTGTCGTACATCATGGTCGCTCCCGCGTCCGCACCGCTCAGTTGCCTTCGAAGACGGGCGGACGCTTGGCGATGAAGGCGTGATAGGCGCGGTGGAAATCCTGGGTCTGCATGCAGATCGCCTGCGCCTGCGCTTCGGCCTCGACGGCCTGCTCGATGCTCATGCTCCATTCCTGGTCGAGCATCTTCTTCGTCATCGCATTGCCGAACGGCGGACCGGCGACGATGCGAGCCAGTTCGGCCTGCGCCTCGGCCAGCACCTCCTCGGGCGCGGCGAGGCGGTTGAAGAAGCCCCAGCGCTCGCCTTCGACGCCGTCCATGACGCGGCCGGTGAACAGCAGCTCGCTGGCACGGCCCTGGCCGATGAGGCGCGGCAGGATCGCGCAGGCGCCCATGTCGCAGCCCGCGATGCCGACGCGCACGAACAGGAAGGCGGTCTTCGCGCGCGGCGTGCCGATGCGGAGATCCGAGGCCATCGCGAGGATCGCGCCGGCACCGGCGCAGACACCGTCGACGGCGGCGACGATCGGCTGCGGGCAGGCGCGCATCGCCTTGACCACGTCCCCCGTCATGCGCGTGAAGGCGAGCAGGCCCTTCATGTCCATCTCGAGCAGCGGCGCGATGATGTCGTGCACGTCGCCGCCCGAGCAGAAGTTGCCGCCGGCCCCCGTGATCACGACGCCCTTGACGTCCTCGGCATAGGCCAGCGCGCGGAAGGTGTCGCGCATCTCGGCATAGGAGTCGAAGGTGATTGGGTTCTTGCGCTCCGGCCGGTTCAGCGTCAGTGTCGCGATGCCGTTCGTGCACGACCACAGGAAGTGGCGGGCCTGGTAATCCATCATGTTCATCGTCGGCTTGCTCCTCTCGTCAGGCGCATCAGTCGTTCGGTGCGCCGCGTGCGATCCAGTTCTCCAGCAGCGTCTGCTGCGCGTCCGGCAGCGTGCTCGATCCCCCTTCCGCCAGCGGCATGCGCGCGCCGCTGCCGCCGACGGCGGCCTGCGTCCCGCGCAGCTTGTGCAGCAGATAGCTCTGCGCGGGCGATCCCGGCGCCACCCGCACGAGCCGGCTCTGCGTGCTCTGCACGCCGACCAGGTTCGCGTAGGCCTCGCCTTCTTCGAGATTGAGTCCCGCCTGCTCGACACCGGCCTGGTGGCAGACGACGCAGTGCGCGTCGAAGATCGGCTGGATCTCGCGGGCGAAATGCGCAGCGGCCGCGTCGGGAGCGGCCGCCGCGCACGAACAGGCCAACACCAGCGCGGCGGCGAGCGCCACGCGGAGCTCGGATCTCGCGCCTGCATGTTTGCGCCATGGGTGTTGCACGGCCGTCGCTCACGCCGCTGGTCGGTCGCGCTCGGCCGCGGCGTTGAGACCCGCGAGGCGCCCCATGGTGAGCGCGGGACCCAGCGTGCCGCCGCCGGACCAGTAGGCCTGGGCGGCCGGATGCGCCGTGCAGTTGCCGGCGGCGTAGAGGCCGGCGATCTCGGCGCCGTAGGTGTCGAGCACGCGCATCGCGGTGTTCACCCTGGGCCCGCCCTTGGTGTCCAGCGTGCAGCCGCACAGCAGGACGCAGTAGTAGGGCCCCTGCTCGGCGAGCGGCTGCATCATGAGGTTCGGATAGACCGTCTCCGGCACCGAGGTGGCGCCGTAGAGATGCAGGTCGCGCTCGATCTGCGTCTCGCCGCGTGCGAAATCGAGATCCTTGCCGGCCTTGGCCATCGTGTCGAAGCGCGCGACGGTTTCCTTCAGCGTCGCGGTGAAGGCCGCGTCCAACGCGAAGCCGCCGAGTCGCGTCGCGTGCTTCGCCAGACGCTGCGCGATCGCCTGCGCGAGCTCGTCCAGCGTTGCGGCCTCGAGGATGTAAGTAGGCAGCTCGGCGCCCTTCGCCGGCAGCGGAAAGATGCCACCGAAGTTGTCGAGGCAGGCGCGGTCGAAAATCATGAAGGTGACGAGATTGCGGTACTCCGCGCGCGCGGGATCCCAGACGAAGTGCAGTTGCGTGCGCTCGTTGTACATGCCCTTCTCGTTCATCAGGCGGCGGCCGTACTTGTCGACCTGCAGCATGCTGTCGCCGGGAATCGCCCAGATGCCCATCGGCGTGCTCGAGAACTCCAGCGCCGGCTCCAGTGCCTGCTGCACCCACCAGGCATGCGCGAGATTGCCCATCGCCGCGCCGACCGCGCCGCCGATGCGAATGAAATCGCCCTCGCTGCCCGGCATCGCGCAGCCGCCGAAGATCGGACCGCGCAGGTAGTTCTCCCGGTACTCGCGGTGATGCGTGAAGCCGCCGCTCGCGAAGATCACGGCCTTGCGCGCGCGCACGGTGACGCGGCTGCCGTCGCGCAGGCCGGCCTCGACGCCGACGATCGCGCCGTCGGCGCGCCGGATCACGCGCTCGACGCGGTGCTTCGTCAGCACCGGTATGCCCTGGGCGTCCAGCGCCGCGCCGAGCTGGCGCACGAGCTCGGCGCCGTTGCCGCCGTCCTTCGGATGGAAGTGCTTGCCCGGTGTCGGATGTTTCGGCACCAGCGCGCGGCCGCGCGGCGCCTTCTGCTCGGGCACGTCGTTGTTGTAGTCGCTGAAGAGCTTCTCTTCCCAGGTGTACCAGGGCACCGTCTGCAGCGCGCCCATCGCGGCGAGCTCGTCGATGGTCTGCGCCGCGGTGTCGTAGTAGGACTCGATCAGGCCGTATTCGAGCTCGGTCGCCCCATAGCGCTCGGCCTCGGGGTGATACTTCGTCGGATACGAGAACCGGATCATGTACTTGATCGCGTCCTCCTTCGGATCGGTGAGACCGAGGCCGCGCATCGTCGAGTTGTTCGGGATCCACAGCACCGCGGCGGACTTCGCGGTGGTGCCGCCGCGGATCGGCGCGCGCTCGAGGATGAGACTCTCGACTCCGGCGCGTTTCGCGAACAGTGCGGCGCTCATGCCCGCCGCGCCCGAGCCGACGATGACGAGGTCGACTTCGCGATCCCAGCCTTTCGTCGCCGCCGCGGATTCGGCAAAGGCGATGGCGGCCGGTGCCGCAATCAGGCCGGTGGCAGCGCCGAGGCTTCGGAGCGCGGCGCGGCGCCCGGCGTCGCGCGGGAGATCGGATCGATCGTGCTCGAACATGTGGCTTCCTCGTCGTCCGGATGGCTCGCAGGCAAGGCTCGCGTCACGCTCTTCATGCAATCTTCGGCCAGATCTCCTGGCGCAGGCGCTTCAGGTCATCGATGCTCTCCGCGCTCGTCGGGCCCGTGAACGGCGGCCAGAACAAGGGCAGGGTCAAGCCGGCTTCCTTGTAGCGCTTCAGGTTGTCGGTGATCTGGCCGACGGTGCCGACGAGTGAAGGCGTCATCTTGCCGCGCGGCGTCTGATCGGTTTTCTCCTTCGTGATCTGGAACGGGATCTGGCTCGCGATCTGGAGATCGTCGATCGCACGCGGCAGGCCGGTCTTCGTCAGCTCGTCCGCGAGCGCGACGCGCCACGCGGCCACGTGCTCCGGCGGATCCATCACGCCGATCCAGCCCTGCAGACCGTACTTCGCGACCATCGGCGCCGCGATCTCCGGCTTGCCGAGGCCGCCGAAGTAGATCGGCGGATGCGGCCGCTGCACGGGCTTGACGCCGAATCCGCACTTGTCGAAGGCGTTCAGCTCGCCGCGATATTCGAAGAGCTCCTGCGTCCACACGCCCTGCATGATCTCGATCGTCTCGCGCACGTGCTGATTGCGCTTCGCGTACAGGTGACCGGCGCAGGCGACCTCGAATTCCTCCGGCATCCAGCCCGAGCCGATGCCGACGTTGATGCGGCCGCGCGAAAGCTGATCCCAGGTCGCCATTTCTGCCGCCATCACCGCGGAGGCCCGCAGCGGCGTCACGATCACGCTGGTGCCAATCCGGACTTTCCTGGTGATCGCCGCGAGATAAGGCACCAGCGGCATCGCGTGCAGGAACTCGGCGCGCGAGGCCACGGGCAGCGCGCGCCCGAATTCGTTGATGAAGCCGAAGGCCTTGCGCAGTTCGCCGCGGTCCGAGGCTTCGGGCACCGCAATGCGGTCGAGCACCCAGATCGAGTCGAACTCGAGCTCTTCCGCCACCGCCGCAAAGGCGTCGATCTCGGCGACGGTGATCTTGTTCCTGAAGTTCGGCAGATAGAGTGCGGGTCTCATGGCGGTACTCCCCTTCCTCGTCGTTGCGCATCGAAACTTCGCGGCGCGCATGCGGCGGCAGGTTTCGTGCAAGACTTCGCAGCGACGCGTCGAGCACGCTACGATGCCTTGGGGGCCATGCTCCCGATGCGACGCGATCGCCGCGTCTCATCCAGCAGAAGAGCAACGCCTGTGCCACGCGGTTTGCCGCGTGAGCAACGGACGGATCGCCGACGGGAAAGGTGCAGGACGCGCGCGTGGTCCGCAGCAGCAGCCGCGCCGCGCGAGTCGAATGTTCGAAATTGAGACTTCGTGTCTCAAAATGGCATGCGCTCGAGCATTGGCGGGCGCGGCCGGCACGGGTGGCGAACATGAGTCTCGACCGGCAGCAGGTGGAACGTGCCTGGGCCTCCGTGATCGCGGGCCAGGCCGTGGATCCGAACAGCGTTCGGCCCTACATCGTCGAGTCCTGGCGACGCTGTTACGAGCGGCACATGGATCCGTATGCGAATCGTGCCGCTCGCCTCGGCGACGCGAAGCTCGCCGCGGTGCTGCGCGAGCATGCGCCGCTGCTGCGGGCGACCGACCATGCCTGGAATCTGCTCGCCGACACGCTGGCCGGCAGCGAATGCATCTTCGTGCTGGTGAGCAGGGGCGGCATCGAGCTGAAGGTCCTCGGCCAGCCCGAGCTCGTCGCCAGCGCGTTGCGCGAAGGCGTCGGCGCCGGCTACGACTGGAGCGAAGCTTCGGCCGGCACCAATGCCGTCGCGACCACGCTGGCGCTGAACCAGCCGACCATCGTGCGCAGCGTCGAACACTACTGCGTCGCCGCCAAGATCTGGGACTGCGCCGCGGCGCCGATCCGCGACCTGAACGACGGCGCGCTGCTGGGCCTGCTGGACGTGACGAGCATCGGCGGCCTGAGCGATCACCATACGCTGGCGCTCGCCGTCACCGCGGCGCATCAGATCGAGCATTCCCTGCACTCGCTGCAGCTCGCGCACACGGTGCGACTGCTGGACTGGTATCGCCGCCTGGCGGCCGAATGGCGCACGCAGGCGGCGCTGCTGGTCGATCGCAAGGGCGCGGTGGTGACTGCAACCGAACGCTTGCGCGCGCTGACCGATGCAGTGCCGGCGTCGCTCGCGCTCGAATGCGGCCGGCCGCGGCTGGCGGAAGACGGCGGCCTCTGCGTGCAGGACTGGATTCCGTATCCCGCGACCGCGCCGATTGCGTTCGTCTCGGACACGCAGTCACCGGCGCAGTGGGAAGGGGGCGTCGTCGTCGTCGGTCGCAGTCGCCGCTATGCGCCGCGCAGCGGCCAGGCTTCGCCGGCGCATGCCGAACTCGAGGAGCTGGCACCGGCGTTCCGCGCGCTGGCCGAGGCGAATCCCGGCCTGCTCGAGACGGTGCGGCGCGCCGATCGCATGGCGCGGACCGCAGCGCCCGTGCTGCTCACCGGCGAAACCGGCAGCGGCAAGGAAGTGTTCGCCCGCGCGCTGCACGCCGCGTCTGCCGCGACGGCCGGCCCCTTCGTCGCGCTGAACTGCGGCACCCTGACGAAAGAGCTCGCGGCCAGCGAGCTGCTCGGCTACGAGGCCGGCGCGTTCACCGGCGCCTCCGCCCGCGGCCGGCGCGGCAAGTTCGAGGAAGCGCACGGCGGCACGCTGTTCCTCGACGAGATCGGCGATCTGCCGCTCGACATCCAGGTGCAGCTGCTGCGCGTGCTGCAGGAGCGCGTCGTGGTGCGAATCGGCGGCAACCAGGAACGCAGCGTCGAAGTGCGCGTGATTGCCGCGACGAATCGCGATCTCGAGCGCGACGTCGGCGCCGGCAGCTTTCGCCTGGACCTGTTCTACCGGCTCAAGGTGCTGAGCCTCAAGCTGCCGCCCTTGCGCGAGCGCAAGGGCGACATCGTGCTGCTGATCCACGCCTTCCTGCGCGAGATGCAGGATCTGTACGGACTGGGCAGCAAGACGGTCGCCGGTGAGCTGATGCACGCGATGATGAGCCACCCCTGGCCCGGCAACGTGCGCGAGCTGCGCGGGATCGTCGAGAGCATGTACATCCTGAGCCGGCGCCCCGTGCTCACGCTCGCCGATCTGCCCGAGGATTTCGCGCAGGGATCCGCACGCGCCGCGCGCGGACGGCAGGCAAGCAGCGCGGGGCGGACCCTGGCGCAGATGGAGCACGATGCGATCCTCGACGCCCTCGCGCGCCACGGCCACAACATCGTCGAGGCCGCGCGTGAGCTCGGCATCTCGCGCAGCACCTTCTACCGCAAGCTGAAGGAGTCGGGTGGCGACGAGCCGTGAATATCCGCCGGGCCATGGCATGCAACTTGCCAACGCTCATCGCACGGACCGAGAAGTCGCGGGGAAAAGACGCCATGGTTCACGAAGGCGATCTGCTGTGGACGCCCGCCGCCGCGACGATCGAGGCGGCGAACCTCACTGCATTCATGCGCTGGTTGCGGGAGCACCGCGGACTCGTGTTCACCGACTACGCGGATTTGTGGCGGTGGTCGGTCGCGGACATCGCGGCGTTCTGGGAGTGCCTGTGGGAATACTACGACGTCGAGTCGTCGACACCCCATACCTGCGTGCTCGCCGCTTCCCGCATGCCGGGCGCATGCTGGTTTCCCGGCGCGCGCGTGAACTTCGCGCGGCAGGTGCTGCGCGCCGCGCGGCCGGGCGCGCTCGCCATCCACGCCGAATCGGAGCTGCGGCCGCCGCAGGATCTCGGCTTCGACGAATTGGGCGAGCAGGTGCGCCGGTTCGCGACGCGGCTGCGCCGCCTCGGCATCGCGCCGGGCGATCGCGTCGTCGCCTACATGCCGGCGATCCCGGAAACCGCGATCGCGCTGCTCGCCGCCGCCAGCATCGGCGCCGTGTGGTCGTGCTGCTCGCCTGACTTCGGGACGGGCAGCGTGCTCGACCGCTACACGCAAATCGAACCGACGCTGCTGATTGCGGTCGACGGCTATCGCTACGGCGGGCGCGATTTCGACCGGCGCGCGGAGGTCGCGCGCCTGCTCGACGCGATGCCGAGCGTGCGGCACGTCGTGACCGTCCCTTACCTGGACGCCGCGACGCCGTTCTCGCCGCGCCCGGGCACGCTCGACTGGTCCGCGATACAGCGCGAGGAGCCCGCGGTGGCGGCCGCGGACTTCAGGTTCGAGGACACCGCCTTCGATCATCCGCTGTGGATCGTCTACTCGTCCGGGACGACGGGCCTGCCGAAATCCTTCGTCCACGGCCACGGCGGCATCGTGCTCGAGCTCTACAAGTTCTGCGGGCTGCACCTCGATCTCAAGCCGGAGTCGCGCACTTTCCTGTTCTCGACGACGGGCTGGGTGACCTGGAACATCCTCGTCGGCGCGCTGATGACGGGCAGCAGCATCGTGTTCTACGACGGCAACCCGACCGCGCCGGACCCGCAAGCGCTGTGGCGGATCGCCGCGCGCAGCCGCGCCAGCTTCATGGGCACGAGCCCCGCCTTCGTGTCGCTGATGATGCAGCAGCAGGTGGTGCCCCGCCGCGATCACGACCTGTCCGCGCTGCGCGGCATGTACTGCACGGGATCGCCGGTGTCGCCGGAACATTTCGCCTGGTTCTACGCCAACGTGCGCGACGATCTGTGGGTGAGCTCGACGAGCGGCGGCACGGACGTCGCTTCCGGCTTCGTCGGCGGCTGCCCGTTGCTGCCGGTGCGGGCGGGCGAGATCCAGACCCGCCTGCTCGGCGTCGACGTGCAGGCCTGGGACGAGCACGGCGAGGAAGTCGTCGATCGCCTCGGCGAGCTCGTCGTCCGCCAGCCGATGCCGTCGATGCCGCTGTATCTGTGGAACGATCCCGACGGCACGCGCTATCGGGAATCCTATTTCGACGTGTACCCCGGCGTGTGGCGCCACGGCGACTATCTGATGATCAACGGCCGCGGTGGCTGCTTCGTGCGCGGGCGCTCGGACTCGACGCTCAATCGCTACGGCGTGCGCATCGGCACGGCCGAGATCTACCGCCCGCTGGAGACCCTGCCCGAAGTCGAGGACGGGCTGATCGTCAATCTCGATCTGCCGGGCGGGCGCTTCTTCATGCCGCTGTTCGTCAAGCTCGCCCCCGGCTGCACGCTCGACGCGCGCCTGCTCGAGAAGATCAATTCGACGCTGCGCGCGTATTCGCCGCGCCACGTGCCGGATCGCGTCTATGCGGTGCCCGCGATCCCGTACACGCGCACGGGCAAGAAGATGGAAGTGCCCGTGCGCAAGCTGCTGCTCGGTGCCGCCGCCGAGGCCGTGGCGAGCGCGGATGCGATGGCCGACGCCACGGCGCTGGACTGGTTCGTAGCCTTCGCTCGCGAGCATCGCGATTATTAGGGAAGCTCCGAGTCCACAAGCGCCCCCGCGGGTAGCGAGGAGATCGACGCATGAGATTGCAGCACAAGACTTGCCTCGTGACGGGCGGCGGCAGCGGGCTCGGCCGCGCGATCGCCCAGCGCTTCTGCGCCGAGGGCGCGCGCGTCGCGGTCGTCGGCCGCCGCGCCGAGTCGCTCGAAGGCACGGTGGCCGCCGTGCGCGCGGCCGGCTTCGATGCCTGTGCCATCGCCGGCGACATCACGCTGCCGGCGTTCGCGGCGCACTGCGTGGGCGAAGTGATCTCGCGCTGGGGCCGCCTCGACGTGCTCGTGAACAGCGCCGGAACCGTGATCCGCAAGCCCTGCGCCGAGATGAGCATCGAGGAGTGGGACCGCGTGATGGACATCAATCTGCGCGCGGTGTTCCTGATGTGCCACGAAGCGCTGCCGCACATGGTCACGGCGGGCGGCGGCGCGATCGTCAACATCGCGTCGATCTCCGCGGTGCGCGGCCAGCCCAGCGCCTGTTCCTACAGCGCATCGAAAGCCGGCCTGGTGAATTTCGCGCGCAGCATCGCCAACGACTACGGACGCCACGGCATACGCGCGAACAACATCCTGCCGGGCCTGGTCGAGACCGAGCTGAGCCGCAGCCGGCTCAAACCCGGCGAGACCTGGGACGAAG
>JBFWSI010000023.1:0-14702 GCA_050248455.1 Gammaproteobacteria bacterium
ACATCAAGCTCCGCGGCGAGGCGCTGATGGGCCACGAGGACTACGGCATCGACCCTGCCGTCCTCCAGCGTATCGCCGGTGAAATCGGCGATCTCGTCCGCCACGGCGTCGAAGTCGCCGTGGTCATCGGCGGCGGCAACATCTTCCGCGGCGCCGGTCTCGCGGCCAAGGGCATGGATCGCGTGTCGGCCGACCAGATGGGCATGCTCGCCACCGTGATCAACGCAATCGCGATCCAGGACGCGCTCGAGCGCATCGGGCTCTACGCGCGCGTGATGTCGGCGATCAAGATCAACCAGGTATGCGAGGATTACATCCGCCGGCGTGCGATTCGGCACCTCGAGAAGGGGCGGGTGGTGGTGCTCGCGGCCGGTACCGGCAACCCGTTCTTCACGACCGATTCGGCGGCGAGCCTGCGCGCGATCGAAATCGGTGCACAACTGATGATCAAGGCGACCAAGGTCGACGGCGTGTACTCGGCCGATCCTGCCAAGGATCCGGACGCCGTTCGCTACGAGCGGCTCGATTACGATACCGTACTGGAGCAGAAGCTCGGCGTGATGGACGCGACCGCGGTGGTACTCTGTCGCGACAACCGCATGCCGCTGCGCGTGGTGGACATGACTCGGCCGGGCAGCTTCGTGCGCGCGGCACTGGGCGAGAACGTCGGAACCCTGGTCACAACTGCGGACTGATCCCATGCTGCAAGACATCATCAAGGACGCCGGCACGCGGATGGACAAGACCGTCGCGTCCTTCAGGGTCGATCTGGCCAAGATCCGCACCGGGCGCGCCCATCCGAGCCTGCTCGACCACGTCCAGGTCGACTACTACGGGACGATGACCCCGATCCCGAAGGCCGCGAACGTGATCGTCGAGGACGCCCGGACCCTGGTCGTCACCGCCTGGGACAAGACCATGGTGTCCGCGATCGAGCGGGCGATCCTCGAGTCCGATCTCGGCCTCAATCCCAATACGGCCGGCACCGTGATGCGCATCCCGCTGCCGCCGCTGACCGAGGAGCGTCGCCGCGAACTCGTGAAGGTGTGCAAGGCCGAGGCCGAGCAGGCCAAGGTCGCGGTCCGCAACATCCGCCGCGAGGCGATTTCCGACCTGAAGGACCTGCTGAAGGAGAAGGAAATCGCCGAGGACGAAGAGCGGCGCGGTCAGGACGAAGTCCAGAAACTCACCGACGCGCACATCAAGAAGATCGACGAGGCACTTGCCGCTAAAGAGCAGGAAATCCTGTCGGTCTAGTGTCGTGAAAAAGTCGCCGTGTGTCCTGGGAGGCCTCCTGAACGCCGCGGGCGGCGTGACGGAGGACCGCGAAACCGCTTACTTGGGGATCGCTATGCGCGCATTTTGGAAACTCTCCGCGCCTCGCCGGCAATGGCCGCGAGCCGTCTCGTCACGTGCGCCGGGCGCGCACGCATGAACAACGGGCTGCCCCGCCATGTGGCGATCATCATGGACGGCAACGGCCGCTGGGCCCGTCGCCGTCAGCTGCCGCGCATCGCGGGCCATCGCGCGGGGGTCGAGAACGTGCGCGCGATCGTCGCGCGCTGCGCCGAGCTCGGCATCGAATACCTGACGCTGTTCGCCTTCAGCAGCGAGAACTGGCGGCGCCCGCCGACCGAAGTCCGCCTGCTGATGGAGCTCTTCGTGCACGCCCTCGAGCAGGAGGCCCAGCGCCTGCACGAGAACGGGGTGCGGCTGCAGGTGATCGGCGAGCGCAAGGCCTTCCCTGGCAAGCTGCAGCGGGCGATCGTGCGCGCCGAGGCGGTCACCGCCGAGAATACCGGGCTCACCCTCGTCATCGCCGCCAACTACGGCGGCCGCTGGGACATCACTGAAGCAGCGCGCCGGCTCGCCGAGCAGGTCAAGCTCGGCGCTCTCGAGCCCGCGGCCATCACGCCCGAGATGCTCGAGGCGCAGCTGTGCCTCAGCGACGCACCGGAGCCGGATCTCTTCATCCGCTCCGGCGGCGAGCAGCGGATCAGCAACTACCTGCTGTGGCAGCTCGCCTATACCGAGCTGCATTTCACGGACTGCCTGTGGCCGGATTTCGACCGCGAGCAGTTCGATCTCGCGCTCAAGAGCTTCGCCCGCCGGCAGCGCCGCTTCGGCATGACCGGCGAGCAGATCGAGCAGACTGCCGAGCCGCTGCCGGCCGAGCGTCTGGGGACCTCCTGAGTGGCGTCTGCGTCGGTCCCGCCGACCGATCCGGGCCCGGGCAGGGCGCTCCGCTCCCGACTTCTCACCGCCGCCGTGCTCGGCGGCACGCTCGTGCTGCTGGTCGCGGCCGGCAGCCCGGGCGTGCTCGCCGCCGTGCTCGCCGTGTTTCTCGCGCTCGCCGCCTGGGAGTGGGGCGCGCTGTGCGGCTGGTCGCGCGTCGCCGTCGGTGCCTGGGTCTTCGCCACGCTCGCCGTCGCCACGCTGCTGTGGGGCGCGCTGACACCCGGGCCGGCGCGCCTGGTGCTGCTGTGGGCGACGGCCGCCGGCTGGGGCGCCGCCGGCGTCGCCGTCGTCCGGGCCGAACGCGGCCGGCCCGCGCTGCCCGACGGCGCGCTGCCGCTCGTGCTGCTCGGCTGGTGGGTGCTGGTGCCGCTGTGGCTGTCGCTGCTGTGGCTGAAGATCGCGAGCCCGCTGCTGCTGCTCGCGCTGTTCGCGCTGATCTGGCTCGCCGACAGCGCCGCCTATTTCGTCGGCCGCCGCTACGGCCGGCGGCGGCTCGCGCCGCGGATCAGTCCCGGCAAGACCTGGGCCGGGGTCGGCGGCGCGCTGCTCGCGGCGCCGGTCGTCGCCGTCGTGTTCGGGCTGCCCGCCGGCTATCGCGGGGCGGCGCTCGCCGGATTCGGTATGCTGTGCCTCGTGACGGTCGTGGCCTCGATCGTCGGCGATCTGTTCGAGAGCCTGTTGAAGCGCCGCGCCGGCGTGAAGGACAGCGGGACGCTGCTGCCGGGCCACGGCGGCGTGCTCGACCGGATCGACAGTCTCACCGCCGCGGCGCCGGTATTTTGTTTGGGGTTGTCCTTGTTGGATTCCAGTTCGTGAAAGCCGTCACCATCCTCGGTTCCACCGGCACCATCGGTGTCAACACGCTCGACGTCATCGCGCGTCATCCCGGTCATTACGAGGTGTTCGCCCTGACGGCGAACCGCAACGTCGACGGCCTGTTCGAACAGTGTGCGGCCTGGCGCCCGCGCTACGCGGTGCTGGTCGACGCAGCGGCGGCGCGAGGGCTGCAGGCGCGGCTGCACGACGCCGGGCTCGCGACCGAGGTGCTGGCCGGCGTCGATGCACTGGTCGAGGTCGCGCGCCACCCGGACGTCGACTACGTGATGGCCGGCATCGTCGGCGCCGCCGGCCTGCTGCCGAACCTCGCCGCGGCACGGAGCGGCAAGCGCGTGATGCTCGCGAACAAGGAGTCGCTGGTGATGTCCGGCGCGCTGTTCATGGACGCGGTGCGCGAGTCGGGCGCCGAGCTGCTGCCGATCGACAGCGAGCACAACGCGGTGTTCCAATGCATGCCGGGCGGCTTCGAGCGCGGCCTGCCGGCGGTCGGCGTGCGGCGCATCCTGCTGACGGCCTCGGGCGGCCCGTTCCGCACGCGCGAACTCGGCGAGCTCGAGGCGGTCACACCCGACCAGGCCTGTGCGCATCCGAAGTGGGTGATGGGACGCAAGATCTCGGTGGACTCGGCGACCATGATGAACAAGGGGCTGGAGATCATCGAGGCCTGCTGGCTGTTCAACACCGGACAGGACGCGGTCGAAGTGGTGGTCCATCCGCAGAGCGTGATTCATTCGATGGTCGAATACGTCGACGGCTCGGTGCTCGCGCAGCTCGGCAACCCCGACATGCGCACGCCGATTGCCTATTCGCTGGGCTGGCCCGCGCGCGTCGAGTCCGGCGTCGCCCAGCTGAACCTCTTCGACGTGCGCCGTCTCGATTTCGAGGAGCCCGACACGCGTCGCTTCCCGAGCCTGCGTCTCGCCCGCGAGGCGATGAGCGCCGGCGGCACCGCGCCCGCGATCCTGAACGCGGCAAACGAGGAAGCCGTCGCCGCTTTTCTCGACGGCCGCATCCGCTTCCCCGCGATCGCCGCCGTCGTCGAGGACACGCTGCACGCGCTCGCGCCGCGCGCCGCCGACGATCTCGCCGTCATCCTCGACGACGATCGCCGCGCGCGCGAGGCCGCCGGGCGCCTGACGCGGAAGCTCGCCTCGTGATCGACGTCCTGCAGACCCTCGTTTCCTTCGTGATCGCGCTCGGCGTGCTGGTCACGATCCACGAGTACGGTCACTACTGGGTCGCGAAGAAATGCGGCGTGCGCATCCTGCGCTTCTCGCTCGGCTTCGGTCGCCCGCTGTGGCAGACGCGCTTCGGACCGGACGACACCGAGTTCGCCGTCGCCGCGATACCGCTCGGTGGCTACGTGAAGATGCTCGACGAGCGCGAAGGGCCGGTCGACACGAGCGAGCGCCATCGTGCCTTCAACACCCAGCCGCTGGCACGTCGTGCCGCGATCGTCGCCGCCGGCCCGCTGGCCAATTTCCTGCTTGCACTGCTCGTCTACTGGGCGATGTACATGGTCGGCGTCACGGGTGCGCGGCCCTATATCGGCGACGTCGAGCCCGCGGGTGTCGCGGCGCACGGCGGGCTGCGCGCCGGCGACGAGATCATCGAAGTCGACGGGCGCGCGACGGCGATCTGGGACAACGTCATGGCGACCGCGATCGAGGCGATCCTCGATTCGAATGCCGTGCGTCTGACGGTGCGCGGCACCGATGGCCTCGATCGCGAGGTCTCGCTCGACTTCAGCAGCTTGTCGGTCGACGATCTGTCGCGCGGCGATTTCTTCACCAAGGTCGGTTTCGAGCCGCGGCGTCCGAAAGTGCCGCCGATCATCGGTCGCGTGGTGCCGGGCGAAGCGGCCGATGCCGCCGGCCTGCGGGCCGGCGATCGCGTGCAGGCGCTGGCCGGCGAGCCGGTCGACGATTGGCTCGACTGGGTGCAGGCGATTCGCGCGCGGCCGGAGCAGGTGCTCGAGGTCGTCGTCGAGCGCGACGGCGCGCCGCTGACGCTCACGCTCGAGCCGCGCGCGAGCTTCGACGACGGCGAGCGAATCGGGCGCATCGGTGCCGAGGTCGCGCCCTTCGATGCGCAGGCCGACGCCGTGCCGACCGCGATCGAACGCTACGATCCGCTGACTGCCGCGGCGCGCGCAGCGACGCGCACGCGCGACGTCACCGTCACCACGCTGAAGTTCCTGCGCAAGATGGTGCTCGGCGAAGCGTCGGTGCAGAACTTGAGCGGGCCGATCAGCATCGCGCAGTTCGCGGGCGAATCGGCGAAGCTCGGCATGTCGCGTTTCCTCGAGTTTCTCGGGCTCGTCAGCGTGAGCCTCGCGGTGCTGAATCTGCTGCCCGTACCGATGCTCGACGGCGGACACTTGATGTATTACCTGATAGAATCCATCATACGAAAGCCGGTGCCGGAGGCTGTCCAGTTGTACGGGCAGCACGTCGGGCTGATGTTCCTGTTGGGATTGATGGGGCTCGCAATCTACAACGACATCATGCGCATCCTGTGACAACGCTGGGCAGCCCTCGAAAACCTAAATAACGAATGCGGAAATCGCGAGCTGCACGCTGGTCGGCGTGCTTGGCCCTGGGCCTGCTGTTACAAGTGGCCGTGGCCGAGGACTTCATCGTCGACGACATCCGGGTCAACGGGCTGCGCCGCATCTCGCCTGGTACCGTCTTCAACTATCTCCCCATCACGATCGGCGATCGCGTCGACGAGAAGCGCACCCAGGAAGCGGTGCGCGCACTGTTCAAGACCGGCTTCTTCAAGGACGTCAAGCTCGAGCGCGACGGCGACGTGCTGGTCGTGCAGGTCATCGAGCGCGAATCGATCGCCGACATCACCTTCAAGGGCAACAAGGCGATCAAGACAGAGGAGCTGCTGAAGGGCCTCGGCGACATCGGCTTCGCGAAGGGCGAAGTGTTCAACGAGGCGAAGCTCGACAAGGTCACGCAGGAGCTGCGCCGCCAGTACTACTCGAACGGCAAGTACGGCGTGAAGATCGAATCGAAGATCACGCCGCTCGACGACAACAGCCTCACCATCGCCTTCACCATCGTCGAGGGCGACGCCGCGCGCATTCGCGAGATCAACATCGTCGGCAACAAGGCCTTCACCGACAAGGAGCTGCTGAGCGAGTTCAAGCTGACGACGCCGAACTGGATCAGCTGGTTCACGAAGGACGACCAGTACTCCAAGCAGAAGCTCGGCGGAGATCTCGAGGCGCTGCGCTCGAAGTACCAGGACAACGGCTACGTCGACTTCCACGTCGAATCGACGCAGGTGTCGATCACGCCCGACAAGGCGGACGTCTACATCACCGTCAACATCGCGGAGGGCGAGCAGTATTCGCTGTCCGAGGTCAAGCTCGCCGGCCGTCTCGTCGTCGACGAGAAGGAACTGTTCGAGCTGGTGACGACGCGCAGAGGCATGCTGTTCTCGCGCAAGGAGAGCCAGCAGACGAGCAAGAACATCACCGAGCGGCTCGGCGACGAAGGCTATGCCTTCGCCAACGTCAACTCGATTCCGAAGCTGGACCGCGACAAGAAGCAGGTCGCGCTGACCTACTTCGTCGATCCGGGCCAGCGCGTGTACGTGCGCCGGGTCAATTTCTTCGGCAACGCGAAGACGCGCGACGAAGTGATCCGCCGCGAGATGCGCCAGATGGAAGGCGGCTGGATCTCGACCGCCAAGGTCGAGCGCTCGAAGGTGCGCATGCAGCGCCTCGGCTACTTCGAGGAAGTGAACGTCGAGACGCCGGCCGTCCCCGGCACGACGGACCAGGTCGACGTCAACTACACGGTCAAGGAACGCCCGTCCGGCAACCTGATGCTCGGTCTCGGCTTCTCGCAGGGACAGGGCCTCATCTTCAATACGAGCGTGACCCAGAACAATTTCCTGGGCAGCGGCAAGAGCGTCAGCTTCTCGTTCAACAACAGCGAAATCAACCGCGTGTTCCGGCTCGGGTACCTGAACCCGTTCTGGACGCTCGACGGCATCAGCCGCGGCTTCAACGTCGGCTATTCCGAGGTCGACGCCGGTGCGCGACTGAACAACACGATCCGCTACAGCTCGAAGACGGGCTCGGCGGGCGTGAGCTTCGCGATTCCGCTGACCGAGTTCAACACGATCAGCGTCGGCGCCGGCTACGAATCGACCTCGCTCGACATCGACCCGTCGTTGCTCGACTTCCGCGTGCTGCGCTTCATCCTGCTCGAAGGCGACAGCTACAACATCTTCCGCCTGAACAGCGCCTTCGCCTACGACACGCGCAACTCGGCCCTGTTTCCGACCAAGGGCGTGCTGCAGCAGATCAGCGGCCAGATCGCGGCGCCCGGCGGCGATCTGAACTTCTGGAAGGTCGACTACGACTCGCGCATCTTCGTGCCGATCTACAAGGAGTACGTGCTGCTGTTCAAGACCCAGGTCGGCTACGGCGACGCCTACGGCGACACCTTCGAGCTGCCGTTCTTCGAGAATTTCTTCGCCGGCGGTCCGCGCACCGTGCGCGGCTACGAGGAAAGCTCGCTGGGCCCGAAGGACGTCTTCAACGACGCGCTCGGCGGCAATCTCTCGCTGGTCGGCAACGTCGAGCTGATCCTGCCGGTGCCCTTCCTCAAGGAGTTCAAATCCGTCCGTCTGACGGCCTTCTACGACATCGGCAACGTCTACGACACCGGGTTCGAGGACGTCACCATCGACAGCCTGCGCATGTCGACCGGTCTGTCGGGGGTGTGGCTATCGCCGTTCGGCATGCTTTCGGTTAGTATCGCGCAGCCGTTCAACGACCAGCCGAACGACGAAATCCAGAAATTCCAGTTCACGTTCGGCACCACATTCTGACGCATGTGGTTGGCCCGGAAGGCTGCCGGTACGGCACGCTGTTCACCATCCTTTTGACCAACAGAGCGATGAATATGTCGAAGTCAAGCATCATTGGCGCCCTGGCCATGCTGGCGGTCCTCGCGGCCGCGCCGGTGTCCGCGGCCGACTACAAGATCGGTGTCGTGCAGGCCGTGCGCGTGCTCGAAGCCGCGCCCCAGGCCGAGGCGGCGAAGAAGAAGCTGGAATCCGAGTTCGCCGGCAAGGACAAGCTCCTGCTCGCGAAGCAGAAGGAATTGAAGGCGCTCGAAGATCGGGCGGCGAAGGACGGCGCGATCATGAGCGAGACGGAACGCACCCGTCTGCAGCGCCAGATCATCGAGAAGCAGCGCGACCTGAAGCGCGATTCGGACGAGTTCCGCGAAGACGTGAACTTCCGCCGCAACGAGGAGTTCGCGAAGATCCAGAAGCAGATCGTCGAGGCCATCCAGACGATCGCGCAGGAGCAGAAGTTCGACCTCGTCCTCGGCGAGGGCGTAATCTTCGCGAGCAAGGCGGTCGACATCACGGAGCTCGTGATCGAGCGCCTCAAGAAGGCGCCGTAAGCGCCGCCCGCAGGCGCCGCCGCGGCGCCGCTCCGACGCCTGCACGAGAACCCGGCGCAGATCGGGTCCGACGCGAGTAATGCAGTACTTTCCGGCGCCATCGGCGCCGGGTCCGCCAGCCGACGGCGTTCCGTCCGCACCGCGGGTGCGGCACGCGGGGAGACCAGCATGCGATCGATCATTCGTCCGACCATGGCACCGACGACCGGCCCGGCAGGTCTGTGATGGAGCGCGCGGGAGAGGCCCAGGCGGCCGACGCGATCGACATCCGGGACATCCTGCGGATCCTGCCGCACCGCTATCCCTTCCTGCTGGTCGATCGCGTGCTGGAATGCGTGCCGTTCGAGCGCATCAAGGCGATCAAGAACGTCACCTTCAACGAACCCTTCTTCACCGGCCATTTCCCGGACAAGCCCGTGATGCCCGGCGTGCTCCTGCTCGAGGCGATGGCCCAGGCGACGGGGCTGCTCGCGTTCCATTCGCACAATGCGCAGAGCAACAGCACGAGCATGTATTACCTCGTCGGCGTCGACAAGGCGCGCTTCAAGCGCCCCGTCGGCCCCGGCGACCAGGTCATCCTGACCGCGCGCCTGCAGCGCTGCATCCGCGGCATCTACAAGTTCGAGACCGCGGCGCACGTCGGCGAGGATCTCGTCGCGACCGCCGATTTCATGACCACCGAGATGGAAGGGCGCGCTTGATTCATCCGACCGCGATCGTCGAGCCCGGTGCGCGGCTCGGTACCGACGTCGAGATCGGCCCGTGGACCTACGTCGGGGATGGCGTCGAGATCGGCGACGGTTGCCGCATCGCCGCGCACTGCGTGCTGAAGGGGCCGACCCGGCTCGGCCGTGACAACCGGATCCATGCGTTCTGCTCGATCGGCGAGCAGCCGCAGGACAAGAAGTTCAAGGGCGACGAGCCGGTGCGGCTCGAGATCGGCGATCGCAACACCATCCGCGAATACTGCAGCATCAATCGCGGGACACCGGGCGGCGGCGGCGTCACCGCGCTGGGCAACGACAACTGGATCATGGCGTACTGCCACGTCGCGCACGACTGTCGCGTCGGCAATCACACGATCTTCGCGAACAACGCGACGCTCGCCGGCCACGTCGAGATCCACGACTATGCAATCCTCGGCGGCTTCACCGGCGTGCACCAGTTCTGCCGCGTCGGCGAGAGCAGCTTCACCGCGATCGCGGCCGTCATCGTCAAGGACGTGCCGCCCTATGTGATGGCCGGCGGCAACACCGCGCGGGCGCGCGCGATCAACCGCGAAGGCCTGCGGCGGCGCGGCTTCGATCGCGAGGCGATCGCGGCGATCACGCGCGCCTACAAGACGCTCTATCGGCAGGGCCTGCTGCTCGAGGACGCGCTCGCCGAGCTCGATGAACAGGCGCGCGAAGTGCCCGAAGTCGCGCGCTTCGTCGCGTTCATCCGCGGCGCCCGCCGCGGCATCGTGCGCAGCCGCCGCGGCGGCACGGACGACTGACGCCGGCCGCCTGCGCCTCGCGTCAGGCGCCGCTCCGTTCCGATGCCGCCGACTGCGCCGATTTCCCCGCCCCCCCTCTTGCGGCGCGTCGCCATCGTCGCCGGCGAAGCCTCGGGCGATCAGCTCGGGGCCGATCTGATCGCGGTCCTGCGGGCGCGCCATCCCGGGCTGGACGTGCTCGGCATGGCCGGCCCGCGCATGACGGCGGCCGGCTGCCGCGCGCTCGCGCAGGTCGACGAGCTCGCCGTGATGGGGCTGGTCGAGGTCCTGCGGCACTATCCGCGCCTGCGCCGACTGCGCGCGCGCCTGATCGACGAGCTGATCGGCGCACGCCCGGACGTGCTCGTCGGCATCGACGTGCCCGATTTCACGCTGGAGATCGAACGCCGCGCGAAAGCGGCCGGGATCCCGGCCGTTCATTACGTCTGCCCCCAGGTCTGGGCGTGGCGCGCGGGGCGGTTGCCGGCCATCCGCGAGGCGGTCGATCTGGTGCTCGCGCTGTTTCCCTTCGAGGTGCCGTTCCTGGCCGGGCACGGCATCGACGCGGCCTTCGTCGGCCATCCGCTCGCCGATCGCATCCCCGCGGATCCGGATCGGGCGGCAGCGCGCGCGGCCGTGCTGCCGGCGGCGCCGGCGGGCGGACCGCTGCTCGCGGTGCTGCCCGGCAGCCGGCGCCAGGAGCTCGCGCGCCACGCGATGCTGTTCCTGGACGCCGCGCTCGCGCTCGCCGCGCGTCGCCCCGGCCTGCGCATCGTGTTCGGCGCGCTGAACGCCGCCGCCGCGCGCGAGCTCGAGGCCCGCCTCGCGCCGCGCGTCCCGGCGACCGGACCGGCACCCACCGTCGTCGTCGGCCGGGCTTCCGAGCTGCTCGCCGCGGCCGACGTCGCGCTCCTCGCCTCGGGCACCGTCACGCTCGAAGCCGCGCTGTCGGGCACGCCGGCCGTCGTCGCCTACCGGCTCGCGCCGTTGAGCTGGTGGTGGCTGCGGCGGGCGGTGAAGGTGCCGCACGTCGCGCTGCCGAACCTGCTGCTCGGTGAACGCCTGCTGCCGGAGCTGCTGCAGGACGCCGCTACCCCGGCCGCGCTCGCCGACGCGCTGGACGCCTGGCTCGGCGCGCCGGCGCGCGTCGCGGACTACCGCCGCCGCTGCCGCGCGCTGCATGCGAGCCTCGCCGTCGGCAGCGGCCCGGCGGCCGCCGCCGCGATCGAGCGGCTGGTCGCCGCCCGCGGGCCGGCCCTGCTTGAACGCCCCGGGGCGACGGCCCGATGATCGAATCCCTATGATTGCGGGGGTCGACGAAGCCGGACGCGGACCGCTTGCAGGTCCCGTCGTCGCCGCGGCCGTCATCCTCGATGACGCGCGGCCGCTGGAGGGGCTCGCCGATTCCAAGCGCCTGTCGCCGGCGCGGCGCGCGGCGCTGTACGAATGCATCGCGGCCAGCGCGCTCGCCGTCGGCGTGGGCCGCGCGAGCGTGGAGGAGATCGACCGCTTGAACATCTTTCGCGCCACGCTGCTCGCGATGGAGCGCGCGCTCGCGGCTCTGGCGCTCGCACCGCTGCGCGTGGTCGTCGACGGCACGCACACGCCGCGTTGCGCCTGTCCGGCCGAGGCCATCGTGAAGGGCGACGCCACGGTGCCGTCGATCATGGCGGCCTCGATCGTCGCCAAGGTCGTGCGCGATCGGCTGATGGACGAGCTGGCGCGCGAATATCCCCTCTACGGCTTCGAGCGCCATCGCGGCTACGGCACGCCGGAGCACCTGGCGGCGCTGGGTGCGCACGGGCCGGCGCCCTGTCATCGCCGCAGCTTCGCGCCCGTGCGCCTGACGCGGGTGGAGCCGGCATGAGCGCGGCGTCCTTCGTCCACCTCCACCTGCACACCGAGTACTCGCTGGTCGACGGCATCGTGCGCGTCGAGGATCTGGTCGCGCGCACGCGCGAAGCCGGCATGCCCGCGGTCGCGATCGCCGATCAGGGCAACATGTTCGCGACGGTGAAGTTCTACCAGGAGGCGGAGCGCGCCGGGATCAAACCCGTGATCGGCGCCGAATTGTGGATCCACGCGACCGACGACGGCCCGGAGCGCTCGCGGCTGGTCGTGCTGTGCCGCGATCGCGAGGGCTACCGCAATTTGTCGCGGCTGGTCACGCGCTCCTACCAGGAAGGCCAGATCCACGGCGTGCCGCACGTCGCGCGCGCCTGGCTCGAGGCCGACAGCGTGCGCGGGCTCATCGCGCTGTGCGGCCAGTACGGCGACGTCGGCTGCCTGCTCGGCGAGGGTCAGGTCGCGAAGGCGCGCGCGCGCCTGGACGCCTGGCGCCGGCTCTTCCCCGACGCCTTCTACCTCGAGCTGACGCGCACGGGCCGCAGCGGCGAGGCGCGCTACGTCGACCTCGCGCTCGAGCTCGCGGCGACCACGGACACGCCGGTCGTCGCCACCAACGACGTGCGCTTCCTCGGCCCGGAGGAGTTCGACGCGCACGAGGCGCGCGTCTGCATCCACGAAGGGCGCACGCTGTCCGATCCGCGGCGCCCGCGCGCCTACACCGCCGAGCAGTACCTGAAGTCGCCGGCCGTGATGGCCGAGCTCTTCGCCGACGTGCCGTCCGCGCTCGACAACGCGGTGCTGATCGCGCAGCGCTGCAATCTCGAGCTCGAGTTCGGCGCCTACCAGATGCCGCAGTTTCCGGTATCCGGCGGGCGCAGCGTCGAGGACGAGCTCTACGCCAGTGCGCGCACGGGGCTCGCGCGCCGCATCGCGCGGCTGCGCGAGACCGGCGTCGGCCTCGCGCAGGACGAGGCGGTCTACCACGAGCGGCTCGAAATCGAGCTCGGCGTCATCGCGAAGATGGGTTTCGCCGGCTACTTCATGATCGTCGCCGACTTCATCCAGTGGGCGAAGGACAACGGCATCCCGGTCGGTCCCGGTCGCGGCTCGGGCGCGGGCTCGCTGGTCGCCTATGCGCTCGGCATCACCGAGCTCGATCCGCTGCAGTACGACCTGCTGTTCGAGCGCTTCCTGAACCCCGAGCGCGTGTCGATGCCGGACTTCGACGTCGACTTCTGCATGGATCGCCGCGACGAGGTGATCGAGTACGTGACGCAGCGCTACGGCCGCGATCGCGTTGCCGGCATCATCACCTACGGCACGATGGCGGCGAAGGCGGTGCTGCGCGACGTCGGCCGCGTGCTCGGCTTCCCGTACGGTTTCGTCGACCAGCTCGCCAAGCTCGTGCCCTTCGATCCGAACATGACGCTGGAGCGCGCGATGAGCGAGGAGCCCCAGCTCAGGACGCGCTACGAGCAGGAAGAGGACGTGCGCGCGATCCTCGATCTCGGGCTCGCGCTCGAGGGCATCTCGCGCAACGCCGGCCGCCACGCCGGCGGCATCGTGATCGCGCCGCAGGCGCTGACCGAGTTCATGCCGCTGTACTGCGAACAGGGTGCGGACGGCGCCGTGACGCAGTTCGACATGAGCGACGTCGAGGCGGTCGGGCTCGTGAAGTTCGACTTCCTCGGCCTGCGCACGCTGACGATCATCGACTGGGCGATCCGCAACATCGACGCCGAACGCGCGGCGGCCGGCCTCGGGCCGCTCGACATCAACGCGCTGCCGCTCGACGACGCGGCGACCTTCGCACTGATCCAGCGCGCGCAGACCACGGCGGTGTTCCAGCTCGAATCGCGCGGCATGAAGGAGCTGATCAAGCGCCTGCAGCCCGATCGCTTCGAGGATCTCGTCGCGCTCGTCGCGCTGTTCCGCCCGGGTCCGCTGCAGTCCGGCATGGTCGACGACTTCATCGAGCGCAAGCACGGCAAGGCCGAGGTCGAGTACCCGCACCCGGCGCTCGAACCCGTGCTGCTGCCGACCTACGGCGTCATCCTGTACCAGGAGCAGGTGATGCAGATCGCGCAGGTGCTGGCGCGCTATTCGCTCGGCGCCGCCGATCTCCTGCGCCGCGCGATGGGCAAGAAGAAAGCCGAAGAGATGGCGAAGCAGCGCCAGATCTTCGTCGACGGCGCGACCGCCAACGGCGTCAGCGCGGAGCTCGCCGGCGAGATCTTCGACCTGATGGAGAAGTTCGCCGGCTACGGCTTCAACAAGTCGCACTCGGCGGCCTATGCGCTGGTCGCCTACCAGACCGCATGGTTGAAGACGCACCATCCCGCGGCCTTCATGGCGGCGGTGCTGTCGGCGGACATGGACTCGACCGACAAGGTCGTGCGCCTGATCGACGAGTGCCGCGGGCTCGGCATCACCGTCGAGAAGCCGGATCTGAACGTCTGCGCCTATCGCTTCACGGTCGCGGACGAGAAGACGGTCCGCTACGGCCTCGGCGCGATCCGCGGCGTCGGCGAAGGCGCGGTCGCGGCGCTGGTGGCCGAGCGCGATGCCAATGGCCGCTACGTCGATCTGTTCGAGCTGTGCCGGCGCAACGACGGCCGTCGCCTCAACAAGCGCGTGCTGGAAGCGCTGATCAAGGCCGGCGCGCTGGACTCGCTGGGCGCGCGCCGCCGCGGCCTGATGAACCTCGTCGAGCACGCGATGCAGGCGGCCGAGCAGCAGGCGAAGGCCGCCGCCGTGGGACAGGTCGATCTCTTCGGCGGCGGCGGGCCGGCCTCGGCGCCGGTCGCCGACCGCATCGAGACGCAGGCCTGGCGCGCGGCCTGCGAGGTCGACGAATGGTCGCA
>JBFWSI010000024.1:0-14692 GCA_050248455.1 Gammaproteobacteria bacterium
ATGAGGTACACCTTGTAGCGGCCGCGGCTCGGGGCGTACTGCACGTTGTCGAGCAGCTCGCGCGTCTCGTCGACCTTGGTGCGCGACGCGGCGTCGACTTCGATCAGATCGACGAAGCGGCCTTCGTCGACTTCGCGGCAGGCGCTGCAGCTGCCGCAGGGCCGGCTCGTGACGCCGAGCTCGCAGTTCAGCGACTTGGCGAAGATGCGCGCGAGCGTGGTCTTGCCGACGCCGCGCGTGCCCGTGAACAGGTAGGCATGATGCAGTCGTCCCGAATCGAGCGCGTTGATCAGCGCGCGCAGGACGTGGCCCTGCCCCACCACCTGGGTGAAGTCACGCGGGCGCCACTTGCGAGCCAGGACCTGGTAGTTCATTGCATCACGGGAATTCGGGACGCCGACGTCGCGGCCCGGCAGCGGAATCGAGTGGTGGCCCTGTCAGCCACACCCCGGCACCCGCAGTCACCGTTACCGCTGCTTCCTTCCGGACCTGACGGGGTTCACGGTCTTGCGTCGCGAGGGGACCGGCAGGGCCACCGGGCGGCATTATCGCGGGTGTCCGCCGCTTAGGGAACCTCCGTGCGCAAAGCGCATCGACGCGCGAGGTCGGCGCTCGCGGTCAGCGTCGCGGAATCCGGGCTCGCCGTCACGCGAGCGCCGCCTCGCGCAGCGACAGCGCGCGCAGATAGAGATTGTTCGCGACCAGCGCGGCGACGACGAGCAGCGCGCCGACGATTTCGATCGGCAGGAACTGCTGGCCCTGTACCACGCGATAGCTGAAGGTCGCCACCGGCATGAAGTTGATCAGCAGAGCCGCGTTCAGCGCGCCGATGCGTCGCGTGCCGAAGTTCCAGGCGAGCATCGCCGTCAGCACACCGCCGAAGGTCAGGTAGCAGATCTCGAAGGCGACGCTCGCGAGCGCCTCCAGGCTCGGCCAGTGCGCCGTGCCGGCGAGGATCAGCGCGGCATTGACCAGCACGCAGGCGACCGCGCCCGGGGCCATCGTCAGCACCGTGATCCGCCAGGTCGACCAGCCCGTCATGCGCACCGTGCCCATCGTGTAGTAGACCCAGCACGCCGCCCCGCACAGCACCAGCAGATCGCCGAACAGCTCGCGCGGGGACGCCGCGACCGTCGGGCTGCCCTTGGTGACGACCAGCACGACGCCGACGAAGGCCAGCACGAGGCAGCCCAGCGTCATCGACGCCGGCCGCCGGCCCTGCGTGAGCCACAGCGCGATCGCGGTGATCGCGGGCTGCATCGCGACGAGCACGACGGCGTGCTCGGCGCGCGACATCGACATGCCGAGGAACACGAGCATCGGTGACGCGCACATGCCGACCGTGCCGAGCGCGCTCGCGCGCCACAGCCGGCCGTCGTAATGCAGGGCCTGCGCGCCCTCGCGCCAGACGAGGACGCAGACGAGGCAGAGCGTCGCGACGACATAGCGGCTCGCGGTCAGGAAAAAGGGATCGACGACGACGAAGGCGTCCTTCGCGATCGGGAGTTGCACTCCCCACAGGACGACGGCGAACAGGGCGGCGACGAGACCGATGACGAAAGGCTGCTTCATGCGCGCAGCCGGCGCGAAACGGCGGACATGGCGGCAGTCTAACGCATCGGCGCAGCGCGCGGCCGGCAGGCATGGCAGCTGCGACCGGCGCCGCCGGCGCTTTCACCTGGAGGGCGCCACCGGCCTCGCAGGGGAATCGACCGAGAGGCCGCGCTCCGCGAACACTTCGCGCGCAGCGGCGATACCGTTCAGCGCGGCGGGGAAACCCGCGTAGACGCTCATCTGCAGGATGACTTCGACGATCTGCCGCGGCGTGCAGCCCGCGTTCAGGGCGCCCTTGATGTGGGCGCGCAGCTGCGGCGCGGCGTTGCCGAGCGCGGTCAGCGCGCCGACCGTCACGAGCTCGCGCGTGGGCAGCTCGAGAGCGGGGCGCGACACGACGTCGCCGTAGGCGAAGTCGACGATCCAGTCACCGAGCTCGGGCGCGATGTCGTGCAGGCTGTCGCGCAGCGCCTGCGTGCCGTCACCGGTGATGACCTCCAGCGTCGCGAGGCCGCGTGCATGACGCGTGTCCGGCGCCGGCTCGGCGGCAACGACGACGCTGCCGGCCGTCATCGCACTCAGCACCACGAAGGCGCGCAGTCGCTTCGCATTCGGCATCGTCGTCTCCTCACTTCTTCGGCAGGCCGAGATCGATCTCCGACAAGGCATGGCCCCAGTCGCGCTTGGCGGCGAGATAGCGCGTGTTCCACGGATTCACGCCGGTGATGTGGCGTACCGGCGTGATGTGCGCGAGTCCCAGGGCGTTGAGGTCGGCGATCTTCTTCGGATTGTTCGTCAGCAGCCGGAACGGCTGGCCGCGCACGAAATGATGGAGCAGCGCGGCGGCGTCGCTGAAGTCGCGCGAATCGTCCGGCAGGCCCAGCGAGCGGTTCGCCTCGTAGGTATTCTCGCCGGCGTCCTGCAGCAGGTAGGTCGCGGCCTTGGCCCACAGGCCGATGCCGCGTCCCTCGTGGCCGGACATGTAGATCAGCATGCCGCCGTGCGGATCCTCGTCGATGCGCTGCAGGGCCGACATGAACTGCGGCCCGCATTCGCAGCGCTGCGAGCCGAAGACGTCACCGGTCAGGCAGCTCGAATGCACGCGCACCAGCGGGTTGTCGCTGTGCTCGCCCTCGCCTATCGCGAGCACGCTGTTGACGGCCATGCTGCTCGCGAGCATCGAGAACAGCCGCTGCCCGCCGTGGCGGCTCAGCTCGGCGGCGAGCTCCTCGACTTTCGCGAGCTCGGTGCTGCGCACCGTCGCATACCAGCGCGCCTTGATCTCGAGCTCGCCGAGCTTGATCGGCAGCGGTATGGGCCCCAGCACGTTGATCGCGAGCCCGCCTTCCGGCGGCGGCTGCTCGGGCGTGATGGTCTCGCCGCGTTCGTTGATCCTGATGAGCTTGCCGTCGGCGATCAGCCGCTGGCGGACGGTCGGATTGAGATAGGTGAACATCGGGGCTTCGGGCGGCCGCGGGCCGCGATGAGCGATTTCAGGTTGAGGGGGTCGTGCTCGCGTCGCGCAGATACGCGTAGAGCCGCCGTGCGGCGCGCGGTGGGCGGTCCGCCTCGCGTTCCTGCCGCGCCGCCTGCGCGAGCTGGCGCACGAGGCCGCGATCGTAAGCGGGAATCATCGCCGCGATCTCGTCGTAGGCCGCGGCGTCGCCGGCGATCAGCGCGTCGCGCCAGCGCTCGAGCCGGTGCAGCGTGCGAATCTCGTCCTGCGCAGGCTTCTCGAGCCGATCGAGCTCGGCGCGGATCCGCGCCGGATCCTCGGCGTCGACGAGCAGGTTCGCCAGATGCCGCAGCTGGCGCTGCAGGGCGCCGTGCCGGAGCTTGCGCGCGCTCGCGATCGCCTCGCACACGGCCTCGTCCAGCCGCAGCTCGGCGAGCATGCGCGGCGCCAGGCCGAGCAGGCGCTCGCCCAGCGCCTTGACGTCGTGATGCTCGCGCTTGAGCCGGGACTTGCTCTTGGCGCCGCCGTCCCAGTCCTCGCGATCGGCGGGCTCAACCGCCATAGAACACCTTGTCGCCGAGATCCTTGAGCGTCAGCGTCAGGTCGTCGGCGCGCCCCTCGGGCGTGTGCTTGACGCCGGCGCCGACGACTTCGCCGACGCAGACCGTGTGATCGCCGCCTTCGACCCAGTCGACGACGCGGCAGTCGACCCAGGCGATCGCGCTTTCGAGGATCGGCGCGCCGGTCTCGGCGGTGAAGAAAGGCTCGCCGCTGATCTTGTGGCCGTCGAGCTCGGCGGGCTTGAAGAACGCGAAAGCCATGCCCTGCTGCCCCTTGCCGAGCACGTTGAGGGCGAAGGCGCGCGTGTCCTTGATCACGCCGTGCGCGCCGGAATCCTGCTTCACGCCGACCACGACCAGCGGCGGCTTGAACGAGCTCTGCGTCACCCAGTTGACGGTCGCCGCGGCCGCGTTGCCCTTGCCGTCGGCGGCGGTCAGGACGTACAGGCCGTAGGGGATCATGCGCAGCGCGGTCTTCTTCGCTTGTTCGTCCATCGCCAACCTCCTCGAGTAGGGCGCCCTCGGGCGCGGAACCTGCGCGATGGAATACCGCGCGCGGGAAACGGATTCTAGCGTCGTGGCGGCGCTCACCACATCAAGTCATCGGGGATCGGGTGCTCCGCATAGGCCGCGTCGTCGCTCGTCGCCGGCGCGTCCTGGTTCAGCATCACGAGGTACTGCGGCCCGCGCTCGCGCACCGCGGCCGCGCCCTCGGCGGTCACCACGAAATAGCGGTTGCGCAGGCGCACGATGCCGAGCTCGCCGCGCGCGAGCGCCTCGCGCGTCGGTGCCGTGACGTAGATGCGCTTGACGCGGCTGCCGTCGACGAAGCTGTAGGCGTCCTCGCCGTCGTTGTGCGCCCGGCGATGCTGCTGCACGAGCTGGAGAATCTGCGCGTCCAGCGCCTTGCGCGCGACGCGCGCCTCGCGCTCCGCGTTCAGTGCCTTGTCGCGCGCCGCCTTCTGCTGCTGGGCGGCCTGCGCCTGCTGCTGGGCGGCGGACGGCTTCGGCGGCTGCCTGGCCGGCTGCTGGCGCTGCGTCTGGTGTTTCTGTTTCTGGGCTTCCTTGACCTGCTTATCCTTGACCAGCCCAGCCTTGAGCAATTGCTCCTGCAGCGCGTTGCGCATCACACCCTCTCCGAATCCGCGGCGCGTCGATCTAAACGCGGCCGGAGGCGTGACGCAAGCGAGGCGCCGGCAGCCGCCGGGCGAGCGAGCGCTCAGCGCGACGGCCGCTCGCGCCGCTCCCGGCGCAGCGTGCGCCGTTCCTCGACGGGCAGCGCGGGAATCCGCGCCTGACCCCGCGGTCTCCCGCAGGCGATCCGTTTCCGGCACTCGACGCAGGAGTATTGCGAGGATGCCCGCCTGCGCGGGCATGATGCACAAGGCTTCTACGGGGGCGTACGCCGTCGAACAGCCGACGGAGCGCTTTCGCGCTCGGCCATTCAGCCGACCGCAAGCAGCTCGACGTCGAACACCAGCGTCGCGTTCGGCGGGATGACGTTGCCGGCGCCGCGCGCGCCGTAGCCGAGCTCGGGCGGGATGACGAGGGTGCGCTCGCCGCCGACCCGCATGCCGGCGACGCCCTGATCCCAGCCCTTGATCACGTGGCCCGCGCCGAGCGGAAAGCCGAAGGGCTCGCCGCGATCGCGCGAGCTGTCGAACTTGCGGCCCTTGTGCTCCGGTGCCGTCTCGTCATAGAGCCAACCCGTATAGTGCACGGTCACGAACTTGCCGCTCTCGGCCAGCGCGCCGGTGCCCGTCTTGTGGTCGATCATCGTGCTCTCCTCGTCGCAGGGGTCGGGATGGTAGCGCAAGCGCGGCGCCGGCACCCGGCTGCATGCGCTCGACTCATTGCTTCGGCGCGATCCGCAGCAACTCGCCGTCGCGCTCGTCGGTCACGACGTAGAGCGCGCCGTCCGGGCCCTCGCGCACGTCGCGCACGCGACGGCCGCGCTCGGCGAGCAGGTGTTCCTCGCCGACCACGCGATCCTCGGCGAGGACCAGTCGCACGAGCACGCCGTCCTTCAGCCCGCCGACGAAGAGATTGCCGGCCCATTCGGGAATGCCGCGGCCGGAATGGAACTGCGCGCCCGACGGGCCGATCACGGGATCCCAGTAATACACGGGCTGCACGGTGTCTTCGCGCCGCGTCTTCGCGCCATCGATCGCGAGTCCGACATACTCCTCGCCGTAGGCGGCGCGCGGCCAGCCGTAGTTCGCGCCCGGCGCGAGCAGGTTCAATTCGTCGCCGCCGCGCGTGCCGTGCTCGACGACCCACAGCCTGCCCGTGGCATCGAGCGCCGCGGCCTGCACGTTGCGATGGCCGCGCGTGTAGATCTCGGGTCGCGCGCCGTCGCGGCCGGCGTAGGGATTGTCGGCGGGCACGCTGCCGTCGGGCGCGATCCTGAGCACCTTGCCGAGATGGCTGTCGAGCGCTTGCGCCTGCGGCCGCATCGGGCGGTCCGAGCGCTCGCCGAGCGTGACATAGAGCATGCCGTCGGTGCCGAAGACCAGGCGCGAGCCGAAGTGCTTGTCGCCGTCGTAGACGGGCTCGGTGCGCAGGATCACGCGCACGTCCTCGAGCGTGCGCTCGTCTTCCGCAAGCACGCCGCGCGCGACGCTGGTCGCGTTGCCGCCGGCGCGCGCCTCGGCGTAGCTCCACCACAGCGTGCGATCGCTGGCGAAGCTCGGCCCGATCGCGACATCGAGCAGCCCGCCCTGCCCGCGCGCGTCGACCGCCGGCACGCCGCCCAGCGGCGGGCCGAGGCGGCCGTCCGCGGCGACGAGGCGCATGCGACCCGGCTTCTCGGTCACCACGTGACGCCCATCCGGCAGCGGCTCCACTGCCCACGGACGTTCGAGCCCGGTCGCGACGACGCTCACCGCGAGCGGCGTGACCGTCGCGACGGCGCAGGCGCGCGTCTGGTCGGGGCGCGCGGGACGCTGCGCGGCCGCGTTCGGGGCCCGCGTCTCGAGCGGCGTACAGGGCGGCGCCGCAAGCGCGGGGTCGAGCATGGCGAACGCCAGGAGGGAAAGGAGGCAAGCGCGACGTAAGGATTTCATGGGGCGACGCTCCGGAAGATTTCCACGTCATTGAAACGCAACGCGACGCGCCGGCACATCCGGCGGGCGAGCATCGTCCGTACGGAATTTCCGCGGCTCGAAGGGGAAGGACAAGAAGAAACCCGCGGCGCAAAAGGGGTCTGGGGGTCAGGGGTTGCGCACCGCGGGTCGCCCGTTCAGGACTGAGAAGCGCGTTCATCATCGACAGACGTCGGCGGGCACGCTGCCGGCAGGCGGACTGCGACGGCGTAGGACGTCGCCAGCCCCCGTCGCCGCGAAAAGGACCCGCGGCACCGACGGGAGGTCGATGGCCGCGGGAGATGTATCGGGGTCCGCGGCGACACTAGCGCGGCCGCCGGCGCGCGCGATGTAGGCCGACGCGTGCGGTGACGTCGGACGCGGCGAGGGGTTGCAGCGGCGGCCGGCCGTCACGATGCGGGGGTCGCTCGACGGGCAGAAGTCTCGCTGCCCACCGCTCGTCCACCGCGCCCGGCCGTGCCGGGACACGCAGGCGGGCCAGGCGATTGCGTCGGGCTTTCGTCGCGCGAACGCGTACGCGTCCCATCCGCCCGACATGCGTGTGCGGCGGATGAGACGGGGACTGCAGTGCGACCGAAGATCCCGGCTCGTGCGCTGCGCCGAGACGGTCCCGCGAATTGCGCGGGCGGGAACCCGGAGCTCGCTGGCTCGACGTCGCGTCGGCTCCCGCCCGCCTTCGTCAGGCGCAGGCGCTGCGCGGGCGCGACGGCGATTTCCTCTTCGAACGGCCGTGCGCCGGGATGAAGTTCGTGGGCTTCAGCGCGCGCGTCCGAACCAGCGCCGATACTCGATCGCCGTCCACACCAGGTAGGCCAGCGTGCCGAGCGCGAAGGGCACGAAGAAATACTGCACGCCGAACAGCCAGGTCACCGGACCGATCAAATAGATGAAGTCTTCGAGGTTGAACCAGCCGAAGGACGGATGCTCGGTCGCGGCGAGGCCGAAGGAATTGTCCATGCGCACGCGCAGGGTCATGATGATCGGATTGCACAGACCGGCGGTGAGCCCGAGGATCGGCGCCCACGTCGCGTGGCTCGCGTGCAGCCCGAGCCCGATGCTCGAGAACAGCAGCGTGTAGTTCATGCCGCCGACGACGAAATCGTAGAGGTGGCCGAACTTGCTGGTCTTGCGGCTCATGCGCGCGAGCTCGCCGTCGAGATGATCGCTGAACACCGCGAGCATGAAGCACAGCGCACCGACGTCGGCGTGTGCGCGATCGCCGCGCAGGAAGCACAGCATCGTCAGGATGCCGAGCACGAGCGTCAGCGTGGTGATCAGGTTCGGATGCAGCGCGGAGGCGGCGAAGGGCCGCATCATCAGGTGCGCGAGACGTTGATCGAGCAAGGATGGCAATGGCTGAGGCCTGTGTTCGGACACCGTGATTCCCTCGACTCTCCGCGGTCGGCGGCGGCCACGATGGACACCGATCCCGATCGCTACAAGCGGTGTATCGTCGCTCGCGCGCGGTTCTGGAGCAGCCGCTCGTGAGCGTGCTGCGCGTCCTGCTGCCGCTGGCCGGGCTGTTCGCCGGCCTGCTGCTGCACGCGGATCTCGATGAGCTCGGCCGGCATCTCGCCCGCGTCGGCGTCGCGTGGTTCGGCGCAGTGCTCGCCGTGCATGCGCTGTCCTTTTTCTGCGATGTCCTGCTCCGGCAGCTCGGTTTCCCGCCCGCGCCGGCGACGCGCGGCCAGCGCTGGACCTGGTATCGCGTGAGGGGCGCTTCGGCCTCGATTACACCGCGAGCGGCGCAGCCTTCCTGAGCGAAGACCGCGAACCTCCTCGCGCTGGTCGTGTTCCTCGCCGTCGGCTTCGCCTGCATGCTCGGCGACCCGCGCTTCGCCGACGGCTACCGGCTGAGCGCGGGCCTCGGCCGCGGCGTCTTCGCCGCCGGCTGCTGGTTCGTGTGGCTGGCCCGGCAGGGACGGCTCGCGCGCATGCTGAACGCGTTGACGCCGACGTCGCTGCGCGGATCGCCGCGTCTCGCGCGCTTCGTCGGCACCGTCGAGGATTGCGATGCGGCGCTCGTGGCCGGTTACCGCGCGTCGCCGCGCCGCATGCCTACCCTCCTCGTCCTCGCCTTCCTCACCTGCGTCGCGGGCGTGTTCGAGATCCAGATCATCCTCGCCGCCGCGGGCCATCCCGTCGCCTTCGCCGACGCCTGGATGATCGAAGCCGCCGCGCAGCCGGTGCGTGCCGCCGCGTTCTTCGTGCCGTCCGGCCTCGGCGTCGTCGACGGCAGCTTCGTGCTCGTCACGGGCAGTACGCCGCTCGGCTTCCTCGTCGCCGTCGTGCGTCGCGCGTGCGATCTCGTGTGGATCGGGCTCGGTTTCGTCGCCGGGCCGCGGCTGGGAGGCGCGGCGCGCGCGGCATCGCGAGCCGGGACGCCGGCACGCTTGTGCGCGCCCGGCGCAGCGATTAGCTTCTATCGCGCACCATCCGACCCGGAGGCCACCGTGAACCCGACTTTGATCCACGAGATGAGCGCTGCGCTCGAGCGATATTTCGACCTCATGTACGACTGCGACGTCGCCCACTTCGACCAGGTGTTCGCGGCCACCGCGCAGCTGCACGGCTTTCGCGAAGGCCAGATGAGCTGCTGGCCCGCGGGCCAGTACAAGGAAGTGCTGGCCGGGCGCAAGTCGCCGAAATCCCAGGGAGCGCCGCGCGAGTCGCAGGTGCTGCTGCTCGACTTCACGTCGCCGACGCAGGCACTCGCCAAGGTGCGCGTACGCATCGGCGACATGGTGTTCGTCGATTACCTGTCCTATCACCGCATCGACGGCCGCTGGCTGGTGACCTCCAAGGCCTACCATCGGGAAGCCTGATCGCAGCCGCGGATTCGTCCAGGCCGTCTCCCGCCCGACTCGATCGCCCGACCCGACGGGCGCTGCAGCGGGCCCGCGGCGCGCGGCCTTTCAACCGCGAATGCCGATGATGGAGGTCACCGCGCCCGACTGCGAGCCGCCCGGGGCCGCGCCACGAACGGGCGTGGCCATCGACTGCGAAAGCGTCGACTCATCGAGCGCCGACGGCGGGATCGACACCGACGCGAGCAGCACCAGTGCAGGAAGCGCCGTTCGTGGACGGCGCGAAGATCGGCGCACGCTCCTTTTCAGCGGCTGCCGAAGCTTGTCGCGATCGTCGGCGCCGGCCTGCGTGAGCTCGCAGGGGTTTTCACCGCGCGTCACGAATTTCCCTCACGGATCGAGGGGCGCGTGGATCGGAAGCTCGTAGGGATGTGCTGCGCGAAGCTCGTCGCGCGGTGCCGAGGAGAACGCCGTCATCGCCGGGGACGGCGCCGGCACGAGCGCCGTCGCGGGGCGCTGCCCCGCGCAGGCCTCGTCCAGCGCCCTCGTCAGGGACTCGCAGAGCGCGGCGACGTGCGGCGCCAGCAGCGGTGGACGTCGCTTGCCGACGGATTGCCGATGGATGCCGTCGGCGAAGCCGCCGCGCCGAAGCACGCCGGCGAAATCGTAAATCCTCGCCGCGCCGTGCACCGGATCGTTCACCAGCGCTTCGTATTTGACGAGCATCGCCGTCGGCGCGCGGTGGTGTTCGAGCTCGAAGTACATGCCGGCGCGGACGAACCACTGCAGGGCCGCCGCCGACGCATCGTCGATGTCGGGCGTGACGTGCTCGCGCAAGACCGCCAGCGTGGCGGTCGACAGCCCTCGACCCCACCACGACGTGTCCTCGCCGCTCGCCAGCCGCCGGATCTGCTGCGCCTGATTGCGGAACGACACCAGCATCGAGTTCACGACGTCGCGATAGTCGCGGTAGATCCACAGCACGCGCGCCGCCCTGAAGCGCGCGCACAGCGCGGGCAGGCGCTCGAGATCGCACAGCGTCTTGACCACCATCACCGGCGCGCGGCTGCGCGCATGCAGGGCCGCGATCACCTCGGTTTCGCGCAGCTCGTAACGCACGAAGGCGCGCGGATCGTGTTCGTGATAGACGTCGGTCTCGCGGCTGGCATCGAGCAGATCCATCACCATGTTGGTACCGGAACGCTGGCAGCCCGCGACGAAAAGGACCGCGCGCGGCCGCTCGGCGGCGAGGCTCTGCAGGCATCGCTTGAGCCGGCGATCGGTGCGACGGCGGACATTGGCGAGTAGCGCGGGCAGCGACTGCCCGATTCGGTCGACTGGCATGAGCAAGGTCTCGCGGTGGCCCGGCGGGCCGTCACGGACATGGCAGCATTCCCCGATGACACGGGCGTGATCGCGGCATGACCGTCGGATGACCATGGAGCGAGCGCAAACATCGAGCCGAGGGGCCGACCCGTTGGTCAGGTCCGCGCGAGCGGGCATGACGAAAGAGGCTACTGCGCGGACATGCGCCATCAAACGGCCAGTGGAGTGCATTGGCGCTCCGCCATCCGGCTCAATCGGCACGGCGCCGGGCCCTCGTGCGAAACTGACCGGTGTCCTCGGATACCGCCCGAATACCGGAATCGAGTCAATTCAAGACAGGAGAGCTCCAATGCGGCACTACTTGATCAACATCAAATACGATCAGACGAGCGCGCGCGGACTGATCGGCAATCCTCACGACCGCAAGCCTCAAGCTGCCGCGATCATGGAGAAGCTGGGCGGGCGCTTGATCGATTTTTATTTCACGTTCGGAACCTGGGACGCCGTAATCCTGGTCGAGCTGCCTAGCGAAGTCCATGCGCTTGCCGTCGTCATCGCGGATGTGGCGGGAGGAATCCGCGATACCTGCGTCACCCCGCTCTACTCGATGGAGGAGGCGATAAACGCAATGCAGCTCGCCCGGTCGATCGATTACCGCGCTCCTGGTCATCAGTAGCGCGATGTGGCGTCAGCGGGCGATTCGGCTTCGTGAGCTGCGCGAACGAGTACGTGGCCGTGCAATGGGCCGCGTACCTCGCGCTTTCACATCCCCACCCAGGTGATCGCCGTGTCGATGTCGTCGAAGAACTTGACCGTACAGGCGCCCGAATTCGAGATGTTGACGAAGTGCGCGGTCAGCGCATCGGGCTCATACCCGTACAGGCAGAACGCGACGCGTAGCCCGGGCCGCTCCAGGCCGCTGAGGAAGTCGCCGTGCGTGTAGGCGTCGAACGGCTCCATGCGCCGTTCCGGATTGATGCCCTCGATGAGCACGCGGCGCAGGCGCCGCTCCCGGGCGGTGGCGAGGACGTCGGCCCACAGCGGCATCAGATGCTCGAGGGAGATCACGAAGCGAGAGCCGAGCTCGGCGTGCACGATGTCGCCGAGGGTACGGATGCGGAAAGGTCTGCTCATCGATTTCCTGGAGGCCGAAGATAACGGGGACAGCGTTCCGTTTATCGGATCGATTTGCAGCGTTTTGAGTCATGGCAGCGAATTCCGCGACAGACGTTTACAAGTCCGGCGGCGGTTCCGGCTGCTGAGCAGGATAGCTTCTCCGATCAGGCCGTTCCTCAGATGCGTGATAAGTTGCGTTCATTATCCCGGCCAGGCTCTCTATTTCCGCCTGGCGACAGCTGGGAAAAGAGCTTTTGCAGCATGTGGGGATCGACGGGCTTGGTGAGATGCGCGTCAAAGCCTGCGCGAAGCGCCCGCTGCCTGTCTTCCAATTGCCCATAACCAGTGACCGCGACGATCATCGATGCTCTTCCAAGCTCGAGGCGAATGCGACGGCAGGTCTCGTACCCGTCCATGCCGGACATGCCGATGTCCAGCAGCACTAGATCGGGCGGATGGCGCAACACTTCGCGAAGCCCGCTTTCCCCGTCATACGCAGTCCGGCATTCGCCCCCGAGCGCTTCAATCAGCATCGACATCGTGGTCGCGGCGTCGCGATTGTCATCGATGACCACTACGCGACAACTTATGGGACGCATCGCATTTGTCGATGCGTCGCGCCCCGGGGATTTGCTCGAGACGGGAAGGCGCATCATGAACTCACTGCCCCGTCCAAGCCCTTCGCTTCGCGCATCCAGGGATCCGCCGTGCATTTCTATAAGGCGCCGCGCCAACGCCAACCCGATGCCGAGACCAGGCTGAGACGATCCGATGCTTCCTTGGCTGAACAGGTCGAAGATTCGTGGCAGAAACTCTGCGGAAATGCCGACGCCAGAATCCGCCACTGTAAGCATCAACTCGGGTGTTGCTTTCACGTAGGGATGGGTGATTCGGCCAGAGATGTGTACTTTTCCACCCGGCTCAGTGAACTTCGTCGCATTGTGCAGCAAGTTTGAAAGCACCTGCACGAGGCGCGTGGGATCGACGTCCAGCACACAGTCTTCGGGAAGTTCGACGGTGGCGGCAATGTTCTTTTCCGCCATGGCAGTGCGGTTGGCGTCGATCGCGCTAGCGACGAGGGTGCCAAGCGATGTCGGCTCCCGTTGAAGCTGAATCTTTCCGGAGGTTATGCGGGACACGTCCAGAAGGTCGTCGATCAGGCGAACCATATGTCCGATCTGACGTTCCATGATGCTTCGGACACGCTCGATCGATGCCGGCGTGTTGTTTGCCACCCGCATCAATTCCAATCCCGCTCGGATCGGTGCGAGAGGATTACGCAATTCGTGCGCCAGAATAGCCAGGAACTCGTCCTTGCGCTGATTGTCCCGACGCAATTGCTCCCCGGTCTTGCGCAAGGCATCTTCGGCACGTCCGCGCTCGACCGCATCCCATGTGCGCTCTGCAACTTCAACGGTCAGTGCGCATTCGTGCTCGGTCCAGTCGTGCGGTACGGGTTTGTACACGCCGAGGACGGCTTCGAATCGCCCACGCTTCTTGAGCGGGACACAGATCAAAGACCCGATGCCGACGCCGGCGAGGGCGATGCGCTCATCTTCGCTGAGCTCCGCATCGGTCTGCGAGTCCTTGATGACAAACGTCTTTCCGGAACTGAAGGTTTTGTTCAGCGGGCCGAAGTCATCCATCCGTATGCGCATCGGCCACTCTCTTGCACCCGGCGCGTGCGCGTCCGACAGGAAGAGATATTCATTGTCCTTGGGATCGACCTCCCAGAATTGAGAACGCTCTACATTGAGTTGCTGAACTAGCACGCGCATCGCTTCCACTTTTATCTCGCTCGAATCAGTGAGTGGCCGCACTGCGTCGCTCAGCTTCAGCAGGAACGCCTGGCGTTCCTCGCTTTCGCGCAACAGCCTCTCGTGCGCCTTGCGCTTCGTGACATCCTTCATGACCGTAAGCAATCGTTTACGGGAGCCATCTTCTACGCGCGACACGAATGTTTCGATCGTGATTCCGGTCGGGATTGAGTCGCGCTCGAAGCGCAGTGGCTGCCCGGTGTCGAGGACGTAGTCGTAATCGTCGTACCAGGATTCGGACTCGCCTGGAAAGTGATCCCGCATCAATTGGCCGCTGAGATCAGAGAGACCGAACATCGCGTGCATCGCCGCGTTAGCCGCAATGAACCGGAAATCACTACGCCCATCGGGGCGACGTGGCGCCCGCTCGAACAAAGACACGCCCTCTTCAACAGCGTGAAAGAGCGTTCGATACCGCGCTTCGCTTTCACGCAGGGCGTGTAGGGCGCGGACTCGTTCCTCCGCCGGAAAAGTTCGCTTTGCGACCTCTTCGAGTAAGGAAACCTCTTCGGCCGACCAACTGCGTTTCTCTGCTTGATGGACTCCCAAGAGCATCGTCGGGCGGCCGCTTCTGTGAAACGAGATGGTAACCGCCGCCGCCACGTCGAAGGCCGCGTAACCCTCTCGGGATACTTCGCTCAGCGAAGAATGCGCCTCGATATCGGCGACAACATGGGGCAGCCTCGTATCGAGAAGGGATTCAAGGTTTGGCCAGTAGACTCGGACGGAACGCCGGCCTCGAAAACTCGATTCGCGCTCCGCGAGGTATTCCCACCGGACATTGACCTGCGACGCGTCTTCTTCGATCTCCGCGAAAAATGCCCGGCTCACCTGAAGGTATTCGCCGATCATTCGCGTCGATGTGAGCCAAATGTCGTCGGGCTCAGCCTGGCTACTGAGCAAGTCCATCAACTTGAGCAGGAACGCCTGCTGAGCCAGCGATGTGTATCCG